>NZ_JASUAZ010000008.1:0-139873 GCF_030283135.1 Mixta mediterraneensis
TGTAAAACACTAATCTCCACTCTGGTCTCCAATGTCATCATTGGCAGTGCCTTAAAACTGCCATTTTTACCCTAGGTGGGTCAGATTTACATCGGCAGGTGGGCCAGTTTTACATCGGTAGCGACAGAAAAGCCTGTATTTATGGGACGGCGTTGGCGATCTTAAGCCAGAAAAAAAGGCATAAAGTGTGATAAGAATAAAGAATATCGATATTTATCACTTTTCCATAAATTCACGCTGGACAAATCACGCTGCAATTGCTGTACTAGATACCGACACAGTTTAGTGTCCATTTTTCATGTAAAGGTAATATAGATGTCTAAGATCAAAGGTAACGTTAAGTGGTTTAATGAATCTAAAGGATTCGGTTTCATTACTCCTGAAGATGGCAGCAAAGATGTATTCGTACACTTCTCTGCGATCCAGAGCAACGGCTTCAAAACTCTGGCTGAAGGTCAGCGCGTTGAGTTTGAAATCACCGACGGCGCAAAAGGCCCATCTGCTGCTAACGTTATCAGCCTGTAAGTTAACAGTAAGAATTCAAAAAACCCGCCAGCTGGCGGGTTTTTTTATTTCTCCCTCTCGCCTCTACATTCGCCTGCCACAGAATTTCCCTGTTAGCGTCATACCTTCACCTCAGCAGCCGGGCTTCTTTACTGTCATCGTCGTTTCTTTTTAAACCGGCACTAGTGACATGAAAAGCGACTGACTAATGGCGCAGGATGACCCCGTTAATCTGCGGAGCCAGTCACATATCATTCCTGTAACATAATAATAACAAGCATTACCTGCAGCTTTTTTATTGCCAACGCTATATAACAGAATGACAGTAATGATGACGTACAGGGGACAGAATGCATATACGGCAGGCACAGGCAAAAGACAGCTTTGCGTTAAGCGCGTTGCTGGCAGAGTTGGGTTATGGTGGTACTGAACATTTTATTGAACAGCGGCTGGCCCAACTCAGCAGCGACCCTGGCGACATACTGTTGGTCGCGGAACATGATATGCAGGTGCTCGGTTTTTTATCGATGCACTTTATTCCGCAACTGGCGCTGGCGGGTGATTTTGCCCGTATCAGTTATTTCTGCATTGCGGAAGGTGAACGCAGCAAAGGCGTTGGACAACAGCTTATTCAGCATGCAGAAGCGATAGCATCACAGCGTGGTTGCGATCGTATGGAAGTTCACTGTCATGCTTCACGTTTGAAAGCCAATCAGTTTTATGCGCGTGAAGGTTATGTGGAATCGCCGAGTTACCACATTAAAGATCTGCACCCAAACTAATTTCACGACCAGAAGCAATCACCAGCGCGTTAGCGATCATATCCAGTTGCTGCTCGTTTATGCTGGCAATGCTGACGCGAATAAATTGCGTCGGACCTAAGCGGCAGCGCTCGCCGGGCAGTACAGCAATACCGCGCGCGGCTAATGTGATCATTGCAAATTGCTCTGAGACAACCGGTATATAGATGCTTAATCCATCGCGTGCTTCGAGTTCTAACCCGCGGCTTGCTAAAGCTCGCAATAATTTTTCACGGCGCTGACGGTAAGTTTCACGGGCGACGGCAATGTCTTGCTGAACGCTCGCGCTTTCCAGCATCCACGCCACGGCGTCCTGCAAAATACGACTGGTCCAGCTGACGCCAAAATTTCGCCAGGCCTGAATGCGTTTAACCATTTCTGAGGTGGCGGAAAGCACCGCCAGACGTAAATCTGGCCCATAGGCTTTGGAAAATGAGCGTACGTGGATGGTACGTTCCGGATAAATCGCCCCCAGGCTCCAGCCAGCCTCCACAGAAAGATCGCCAATACCATCATCTTCAACAATCAGGGTGGAACTGTTCGCTAAAACCTGAGCTAATGCCCGACGTCGCTCGCGACTGATATTGTGTCCTGTTGCCGAATGGGTGCGTGGCTGGTAAATCACCATCACCGGCGCTTTCTCCAGTAATGTTGCCAGCGCATCGGGTTGAGGGCCTTCGTGGTCGCAGGAAAGGGGAAGTATTTCTGCACCGACATTATCAAGCATATCCAGCAAGCGAGTCGCGGTGGGATCTTCAATGATGACCCGATCGCCTGGTGAAATCAGTGTTTGCACGACTAAATTCATGGCGTCAAAGCCGCCATCAGTCGCTAAAAAGGCTTCTGCCGAATAGGGCCAGCGAGGTTTTACTGCGTTTAGCAGTTGCAGCGAAATCGCTTCGCGATAATAGCTATTAAGCTGCGGAGATTGTATCGCTGCCTGCAGCGCCAGCTGTAAATCGGGCAACAACGCGGGATCGGGAGAAGCCATTGCAAGGTCAGCCCGGATGTTATCGCCGTAGTTACCAATCTTTTCAAAGCGAATCGGACGGGGCATTACGGTATTTCCGCTAACCCAAACCCCGCTACGGCCCTTACCCGCCAGCACTTTCTGCTTCTTTAATTGCCCCCAGGCAGCTGAAACGGTTGCCGGGCTGACACCCAGCACTTCTGCCAGTTCGCGTACGGCGGGCATCTGCATCCCAACGGCGATATGGCCCTCACGAATTAACGTCGAGGCGGCCTGCGCAATGCCTTTCACCGAAGCATCGTTTATTTGGCTGCTTAGCCAGAGTAAATCTACCGTTTTCGTCATAAGTAAAATGTTTGTTCAGTAACAAAGAAATGATTGTTCAGATTAGTATTCCGGATCTAGTATCAAATTCAAGCACTATTTGATGATTAAATAATCGCAGCTTAGCTGCACTGGCGGGAGACGAGAAAATGGCAAAGCTTACCATCAGACTGGCGGTACGTGACTGGGACTATTTTACGCCGCTAGCGCTCGGTGACATCAAGCCTGAAAGGTTTGAACTGAAAATCGACCGCGTCGGTACGTTAGTTAATGACATTGCTACCAGCAATGAATATGACGCAGGTGAAGTCTCTTTCAGCCGTTACGCACAGAGCCGGGCGAAGGGGGATGAGTCGCTGCTTGGTTTGCCACATTTTCTGATGCGTGGCTTTCGCCAGCGCTGCATTATCACCACCCTCGACAGCCCTTTGTCCTCGCCTGCACAGCTAAAAGGAAAAAAGATTGGCGTGACCGGCTGGCAGGATTCGGGCAACACCTGGACACGAACCGTGTTACGCGAAGCCGGTGTAGAAATTGATGATGCTTACTGGTTTGCAGGCCGTCTGACAGCCGATCATCCGATAGTTGATCGGCTGGCGGGTTTTGGTCGCCCTGGCCGTATTGAACCAGCGCCGGATGAGCGTCCGCTCATTGACTTACTGAAAGCGGGCGAACTGGATGCTGTTTTTACGCCGTTTATGCCAGAAGGTTTTTTCCTGCCGGAATCCGGCTTACGCCAGCTGCAAACGGATTTCTATCAGGCTGAGCTGGATTACTTTAAACGCGTGGGATATGTGCCGGGCATTCATATTTTGGCGATGAAACCCGCGCTGGCTGAAAAACATCCCGGACTGCCACACGCGTTAAGCGAAATCATCGATCGGTCTTATCAGCTCTGGATGCAAAAACGTGAGAAATATGCCGATACCACCCCATGGTTACTGGACGATTTGCGACGCACCGCGCAGGAATTACCGGCCAACTGGAATGAAAACGGTTTTAACGTTAACAAGAAGATGATTGCAGACTTTGCTAATGAGCTGTTTCAACAAGGTTTAACCAAAACATTACTGACGCCGGAAGCAATTTTTCCGCTGGCAGGACAGGGGGAATGATGATGAAAGTTGCGATGGGACAATTTGCGGTCAGCCGTGAATGGCAGGAAAATGCCACTATTTGTCTGGATTTAATGGCGCGGGCCCAGGCAGGCGGCGCGCACCTGCTGGTGTTGCCAGAAGGTGTACTGGCGCGTGATATTGCCGATCCTGATCTGGTTCTGAAAGCGGCGCAGCCGCTGGATGGTCCGTTTTTAACGCAGCTGCTGGCGGCCAGCAAAGGTAACGATCTCACCACGATGATGAGCGTCCATGTGCCGACTGAAGCGCAGAAGGCGCTGAACGTTCTGATCGCCATCCTTAACGGTGAAATTATTGCCGCTTACGAAAAACTGCATCTTTATGATGCTTTTGCCATGCAAGAGTCCCAGCGGGTGAATCCCGGTCATGTTGTTCCCCCCCTAGTCGATGTGGCAGGAATGAAAGTGGGTTTGATGACATGTTACGACGTGCGTTTTCCGGAACTGGCGCGTCGACTGGTGCTGGATGGCGCCGATGTGCTGGTTTTGCCTGCTGCCTGGGTTAAAGGACCATTAAAAGAGAGCCACTGGGAGCTGTTAACCACCGCACGTGCGCTGGAAAACACCTGCTACATGGTGGCTGTCGGTGAATGTGGCCCGCGCAATATTGGCAACAGTCTGGTGATTGATCCGCTCGGCGTAGCGATAGCAAAAGCGCCGGAATCGGGTGCATTAGTGTTTGCCGATCTCGATCCACAACGGATTGCTTATGCTCGTCGCGTTTTACCGGTTCTTGAAAACCGCCGTTTTGCTCGACCTGAATTGAAATCACACTGACAGCATTGGGGAAAATACATAATGAAGATAGCGACTGCGATTACGCTGGCTTTGGGGCTAACTGCAACTTTAGCCCACGCTGCTGATGTCATCCCGACGCAGAAGGTTGATCAGGCGCTGCACGATCGCCTGCCTGACGATATTAAGAAAGCAGGAAAAATGATTTCGGTGAACAACGGATCGTTTCCGCCTTATGAAATCGTTAATGGTCCGCATTCAATGGATGGGGCATCCGCTGACCTAACCCTCGCCCTGAGTCAGCTGCTGGGCGTGAAAATCGAGCATGCGACGGTGAGCGGTTTGTCGGGCGTATTGGCGGGCATCAATTCGGGTCGCTATCAGTTTGCCATTGGCCCTGTGGGCGATTATCCCGATCGCCAGAAGAAGGTCGACTTTGTCGATTTCGTCCAGGAATTTGTGGTTTTTGGCGTGCAAAAAGGCAATCCGGCTAAAATTAATGGACTGAAAGATACCTGCGGCAAGCGTATTGCGGTGATGGCAGCAGGCTCCGCCGAGCAGGTTATTCGTAAGCAGTCCGCCGCCTGTACCGCCGCCGGTAAACCCGCAGTAACGGTGCAGTCGTTTACCGATCAGCCTTCTTCTATTCTGGCGGTGCGTTCTAAACGTTCAGACGCTTTCTTCTCCTCACAGGCGCCGCTTACCTATTTTGTTGAACAAGCGCATGGTCAGCTTGAACTCGCTGGCAAAGGCCAAAAAAACGGTTTCGGCGATATTTTTCAGGGTACGGTCGTGCCGAAAAATTCACAGCTGGGCAAAGTGGTGCTGGATGGCTACAAGGAGCTATATCAAAACGGCACATATGCAGCGATCATGAAAAAGTGGAAACTGGACGGCAATATGATTGACGCGCCAGGCTTCAATCTGGCGAAAGGGGCGGCTCAATGAGTTTACACACCAACGATTCGCGAGCCACGGACAAGGCCGACGTGCAACAGCGCGACGTGGCTTTCGCCCACAGCGCGCCCTCTTATGGACGCTGGGTTTCATGGATTGTGGTGCTGGTTATTGCCGCTAACCTGTTGTGGTTGGTGGCAACCAATCCTAATTTTGGATGGAAAGTGGTGCTGCAGTGGTTCACTGAAGCCTCGGTATTGAAAGGGTTGCGGGTAACGCTGGGGCTGACCGTGGTGTCAATGATCCTCGGCACGCTATTGGGCTTGCTGCTGGCGGTCTGGCGTTTATCTGAGAACAGGTTACTGAGTGGTATTTCAGCTTTATATATTTGGTTTTTCCGGGGCACACCGCTGCTGGTACAGCTGATTTTCTGGTACAACCTGTCGACGCTTTTTCCAACCCTGTCGATTACCGTGCCGTGGACCGACATCACGTTTGCCAGCTGGAATACTAACGATCTTATTACCCCACTGACCGCAGCGATTGCTGGTTTGGCGCTGAACGAAGCGGCATATATGGCGGAAGTTATTCGTGCCGGTTTGCTATCGGTAGACAATGGCCAGATAGAAACGACTCAGGCCTTTGGTATGAGCAGAACGCGTGCGTTACGCCGCATTATTATTCCGCAGGCAATGCGTGCAATCATTCCGCCAACGGGTAACCAGTTAATTAGTATGATCAAAGCCACCTCGCTGGTGAGCGTAATTGCGATGGGCGATCTGCTTTATTCCGTGCAGGCAGTCTATAACCGTACCTTTGAAATCATCCCAATGTTAATGGTGGCGGTTATCTGGTATCTGCTTATTACTTCGATACTGAATGTCGGCCAGTCAGCAATCGAACGTTATTATGCGCGTGGTACAAAGCGTGTGGTGGTGGCTGCCAAACGTACTGCCACGCCAATGTCAAATGCGTCGCTGGTGCAAAAGGAGGATGTATGAGTTCTGATGCTGTTCAGCCTTTGGTACGCGCGCGTAACGTGCAGAAAAGCTATGGCGATAATGAAGTGCTAAAAGGCATTGATCTTGACGTTTATCCGGGCGAAGTGGTGGTTATCCTCGGGCCATCAGGCTCGGGGAAGTCAACTTTTTTGCGCTGTATCAACCACCTTGAAGATATGAATGCCGGCTCAATAATGGTGGATGATCAGCAGATTGGTTATGAGCTTAAGCGCAACGTACTGCATCGCTTGTCGCCTCGTAAAATCGCTCATCAGCGACAGAAAATTGGCATGGTGTTTCAGCAATTCAACCTTTATCCGCATATGACGGTACTGCAAAACATTATTGAAGCGCCGATTGGCGTGCATAAGTTCTCGCGTCAGGCCGCGCTGGCGCATGCTAAAGCCTTGCTGGCCACCGTTGGGTTAAGCGATAAAGCCGATGCCTGGCCGCGCCATCTTTCGGGTGGGCAGCAGCAGCGCGTCGCGATTGCCCGTGCCTTAGCCATCAAGCCTACGTTAATGTTATTTGACGAGCCGACATCAGCTCTGGACCCGGAATTAGTCGGTGAAGTACTGGCCACTATGCGTACGCTAGCCGATCAGGGCTTAACCATGATTGTCGTGACGCATGAAATTAGTTTTGCCCGCGAAGCGGCAGATCGCGTGGTGTTTATGGATGGTGGTGTGGTAGTGGAGCAGGGGACACCTGAAGAGGTCATTGTAAATCCACAACACCCGCGAACACAGGCGTTTCTGAGTCGTTTTATCTGAATTGTAGAGAGCAGCGCGTGGCTCAGCGATCTTACCCTGTTACAGATTGTAGTTGAGGCCAGTACAAAACTGCGCGTAAATAATACTCACCGTTTTTTGTTAAGGTTGAAAAATTAATTATGGAAGGTATCAGTATTGCCAAATTGCTGATTATCGGTGCGCTCATCGTACTGCTCTTTGGCACCAATAAGTTACGTTCACTGGGTGGCGATCTGGGCTCCGCAATCAAAGGCTTCAAAAAAGCCATGAAAGATGATGAATCCAGCGCAACCAGGAATACGGCTGAAGAGAGTCCAGCAGAACGCGTATCACATAAAGAATAATTTATTGTCAGCTGACAATAAATGTTACTTTTTGTTTCTGTAAGAATGATAAAAAACCAGGCTGCAAGCAGTCTGGTTTTTGTTTATATGCCGACTGCCAGCCTGGCGTTTTTCCACCCATAATGTCGTTACTGGTAGCCCCTCTATATATCTCTGACAGATTTCTCCAGCTCTGTTTTTATGCTGTTAACCTGCGGGTGATGCGCTCCACCAGGGAGGTGGATGGGCTGTTAAAGGTGATGTTGCCGATTAACCGGGGTGAATTAAGGTCGCGTTGGACGACACGACCTGGACAGCGTTATTTGACTTCCAGACCTTTGGCCTGCATATCTGCGTGATAAGACGAGCGAACAAAAGGACCGCATGCGGCATGGGTAAAGCCCATGGCCAATGCTTCTTCTTTCATCTCATCAAATTCAGCCGGACTGACGTAGCGCTGAACCGGCAAGTGATGGCGGCTCGGCTGTAAATACTGACCCAGGGTCAGCATAGTGACACCATGACGGCGTAAATCACGCATCACTTCAATAATTTCGGCATTCGTTTCACCTAAGCCGACCATCAAACCCGATTTAGTCGGCACGCCTGGATGCGCTTCTTTAAAACGTTCCAGCAGTTTTAATGACCAGTCGTAATTTGCACCAGGACGAACCTGACGGTAAACGCGCGGTACGTTTTCCAGATTATGGTTGAACACGTCCGGTGGTGTAGCGGTGAGGATTTCCAGGGCCCGATCCATACGGCCACGGAAGTCGGGCACCAGCGTTTCAATTTTAATGGTTGGATTCTTTTCACGAATTGCTGCAATGCAATCAGCAAAATGCTGAGCGCCGCCATCACGCAGATCGTCGCGGTCAACCGACGTAATCACGACATAGCGCAGCGCCATATCAGCAATAGTTTGCGCCAGTTTGCTTGGTTCATTTGCATCTGGTGCATTTGGGCGGCCATGAGCAACATCGCAGAATGGACAGCGGCGAGTACAGATTGCACCCAGGATCATAAAGGTTGCAGTACCGTGGTTAAAACATTCGGCAAGATTAGGACAGGACGCCTCTTCACAGACCGAGTGCAACCCGTTTTTACGCATTGCCGCTTTGATGCCCTGGATACGACTGGAATCCGCAGGCAACTTGATTTTCATCCATTCCGGCTTACGCAACATCTCTTGCCGTTCGGTGGTCACGGTTTTCACCGGGATCAACGCCATCTTATCTGCGTCACGATATTTGACGCCGCGTTCCATCTGAATTGGTTTACTCATAAAATCTGCAGGTTCCGGTCGGATTGCGATTTGAAAGCGCTTTCATAAAACGTAAAAGGGAAGCTTTCAACTTTATTTGAAAAAAGTGCAAAAATTATATCATTTCATTGGCAATGAAGCAGCCATCCTGAAGGCAGAAACGTTACATATTTGTAAAGTCGCATTCACAGTTAACTCAGCGCAGGGTCTTTTTGCGCCAGCCACTCCACATTTTGATAGTTCAGCTGACGTGCAAATGCCGCGACCAGCAAAGGCTGGACATCATTAACGCTGATCGCATGCTGGAAATGTTGTAGCTGCGTCATGCGCATGCCAGCATAACCACAGGGATTGATACGCAGGAAAGGGGATAAGTCCATTGCGACATTAAGCGCCAGACCGTGAAACGAACAGCCTTTACGAATTCGCAGCCCAAGTGAGCAAATTTTATCGTCACCCACATAGACACCCGGCGCGTCTGCGCGCGCGCGCGCTTCAACGCCAAAGTGAGCCAGCGTTGTCATTACCGTTTCTTCTAAAGCTGTGACCAACTGCCGCACGCCAAGCTTACGTCGCTTCACATCAATAAGCACATACATCACTTGCTGGCCGGGGCCGTGATAAGTGACCTGACCGCCGCGATCGCTTTGCACCACTGGAATATCGCCAGGCAACAAAACGTGTTCAGCTTTGCCTGCCTGACCTTGGGTAAATACCGGATAATGCTCCACCAGCCAAATCTCGTCGCGACTGTTGCCGTCACGGTGATCGGTATAATGGTGCATAGCTTCTGATGTGAATTGCCAGTTGCGTAAACCTAACTGGCGAACAAGAAGAGTTTCAACTGACACAACAGGGGTCCGTTAAAGGGTGAGAAGAAGATTATAATGTCGGCAAAGCGTAAGACCAACTCCCTTTACCGACGCTGGTAGTTACAGCACCATACGCACGATCTCGATTTTGCCCAGCTCTTCGTACAGGGTTTCAACCTGCTCGATATGGGTAGCGGTAATCGTAATATTAACGGAGTGATAATTGCCCTTGCTGCTCGGCTTCACTTCTGGCGAGTAGTCGCCGGGCGCATGACGTTGCACCACTTCAACCACTTGATCAACCAGCTCCGGTTGTGCCAGACCCATTACTTTGTAGGTAAACGGGGTAGGAAATTCGAGCAGTTCATTCAGTTTGGTTTTCATATTAACTCCGGTGCATAAAAAACGGGCTCCCGCCTGAGCGGGAGCATCATAATAACGTGTTATGGGGGCGCTGTGGCGATTTTTCAATCGCCCGCAGGGATTAGCCGAACCAGTGATGGAACATCAGCTTGATGTAGTCAACGATGCGGCTAAAGAAACCCCCTTCAGAAACTTCGTTCAGTACCACCAGCGGTCGTTGATCGATGGTTTTGCCGTCCAGCTGGAAATTAATGCTGCCGACAACCTGATTTTTCTTCAGCGGGGCATGCAATTCCGTATTGTTCAAAACATAGCTGGCTTTTAAATCTTTCATCCGTCCGCGCGGTATCGTCAGATAAGCATCTTTATCGACGCCTAGCTGTACGCGATCGCTGTTACCAAACCAGACCGGCTCAGAGGCAAATTCTTTACCGGCTTTCAGCGGTGCCACAGTTTCAAAGAAGCGGAAACCCCAGGTCAGCAATTTTTTGCTTTCGGTTTCGCGGCCTTTATAGGTATGCCCCCCCATCACGGCTGATATCAAACGCATCTGACCTTCGGTGGCAGACGCCACCAGATTATAGCCCGCGGCGTTAGTATGACCGGTTTTGATACCGTCAACGTTCAGGTTGGTATCCCAAAGCAGCCCATTACGGTTCATCTGACGAATATTATTAAAGGTGAACTCTTTTTCTTTATAAACCGCGTATTCATCCGGCACGTCGCGGATCAGCGCCTGGCCAATCAGCGCCATATCACGCGCAGAGCTGTATTGACCTTCGGCATCCAGGCCGTGAACCGTCTGGAAATGAGTGTTTTTCAGGCTAATGGCTTTCACATAGTTATTCATCAGATTGACGAATGCATCCTGGCTGCCAGCAACGTAATCGGCCATCGCTACACAGGCGTCGTTACCTGATTGCAGTACGATACCGCGCGTCAGCTGTGAAACCGGTACGCGATCGCCGGGCTTCAGGAACATCAGGGAAGAGCCTTTAAATACGGGGTTGCCGGTTGCCCAGGCATCCTGTCCCACCGTAACAATATCGTCCTGATGGATTTTTCCGGCTTTGACCGCTTGTCCAATCACATAGCTGGTCATCATTTTGGTCAGGCTGGCGGGATCGCGACGAGCATCCGCATTCTTCTCCGCCAGCACCTTACCTGAATGGTAATCGATAAGCACATAAGCTTCGGCATCAATGTCCGGCACGCCCGGAATCATGGTTTTAAGATTAACATCATCAGCAATAGCAGCATGGCTGAGAGAAAAAGCGATCAGTGAGCCCACTGTCAGGCGTTTCAGCAAACGAGATGTTTTCAGCGTGTTCATGTGTAGGACTACAACATCCATGGGTTTAAGGTTTAAAAAGGTAACTCATCATAACAAATGCCTGATTTACAGGCATCTGGCTTAATGAATGGGTTGTTAGCAGACGTAACGTCCAATGTGACTTACATCACATTTCATGCCGTGCGCTGGTAATAAAAGACGCAATCTGGCCTTCATTATTCAGGCGCTGTTGCAGTGCAACAGCTTCAGCGCGAGTTTTATAACCGCCAAGCTGGACGCGATAAACGTTACCCGCGGCTTCAACGGCACCCGGCACGCCAAAGCGCTGGCTTAAACTTTTTTGCATTTGTTGCGCTCGTCCCGGATCGTTCAGTGCGCCGACCTGCACGACATAACCTGCCACTGAATGTGTGCTGTTACTGGACGAAGCAGGTGCGCTGACAGCAGGAGAGGCGGCAACCATCGCTGGAGCAGGTTGTGGTTCGCTGCTTTCCAGTACGCCGTTCGCTAATGGCTGCGGCGCACCAAGAAATCCGCTGCTCTTTATCGGTGCGCCCATCGTGTCGCTGCTTTGCAGCGTGTTGTTGCTGATGGCATCCACATTCTGCGATGCGGGAGCGGTTTGCGCTGCGCTACTGCCGTTCATCACTGCCCCTCCGCTTAGGTCTGGGCGTGGTGGCAGTGAGTAGCTTTGCTTCGCGACAACGGTTCCAATGGTGCCGGGACCAGAAAGCGTGCCATCTGGGGCAACATTAATAAAATCGACACGTACCCGGCTATTGTTAGAAATATTAAGGCGATCGCCCGCAGCACGCGACAGGTCAATAATTCGACCCGGCGTATAAGGGCCACGATCGTTAACCCGAACGACAATCTGGCGACCGTTTGCCAGATTTGTGACGCGTACATAGCATGGCAGCGGCAGTGTGGGGTGCGCGGCGGTTAATGCATCGGGATCATAACTTTCACCGGTTGCGGTACGATTGCCAGCTTCGTCGCCATACCAGGCGGCCAGACCGACTTCACTGTAATTCGACGGATCTTTATTAATGTGATACGTCTTGCCATTCACGCTGTAATCCTGACTGGTTCCCGGATTAACAGGTTCGTAACGCGGCTCAACGCCAGGAATTTCCACTACCGGGCCAGTATAAGCCGGTTGCGGCGGCGCGGTATTTTGCGGTTCCGGGGTGGAACAGGCAGCCAGAATGAGTGATGCCAGTGCAACGCCAAGCCAGTCCTTACGCATGAGCAGCCTCTTAAACACTTTTAGATAACATTTTTCGGTGAGTGTGGATCGACATCACAATGCCGAATCCCGCCATAAGCACAATCAGCGCTGAACCGCCATAACTGACCAGCGGCAACGGAACGCCAACCACCGGTAAGATACCACTAACCATGCCAATATTAACGAAAACATAAACGAATAAAATCAGCATTAAACCGCCCGCCATTACGCGACCAAACGTGGTTTGCGCGCGCGCTGCCACAATCAAACCGCGCATGATTAACAGCAAATAAAGTACCAGTAATACCAGCACGCCGACCAGGCCAAGCTCCTCTGCCAGTACCGCAAAGATAAAGTCGGTATGTCGCTCAGGTAAAAACTCCAGTTGTGACTGCGTACCTTGCAGCCAGCCTTTACCGCGCAGGCCACCGGAACCAATGGCAATCTTGGACTGGATGATGTGGTAGCCCGCACCGAGCGGATCGCTTTCAGGATCAAGCAGCATCATGACACGGTCACGCTGATAATCGTGCATCAGAAAAAACCACAACACCGGAATAAACGCCGCCACCAGGAGCACCGCCACGCCGATCAGTTTCCAGCTCATCCCCGACAAAAACAGGACAAACAAGCCAGAGGCGGCAATCAGGATTGAGGTCCCGAGGTCAGGCTGGGCCGCCACTAACAGCGTGGGCACAAAAATCATGATCAGAGCAATGCCGGTATTTTTCAGCGTTGGCGGACAAACATCACGATTGATAAAGCGCGCCACCATCAGCGGCACGGCAAACTTTGCGATCTCCGAAGGCTGGAAGCGTACAATGCCTAAATCCAGCCAGCGTTGCGCGCCTTTACTGATTTGGCCAAAGGCATCGACCGCAATCAATAAGATGACGCAGATAATATAAAGATAGGGCGCCCAGCCTTCATAAACGCGTGGCGGCACCTGTGCCATGACGATCATGATCACCAGACCCATCAAAATCTGGCCGATTTTACGCTCCATCATGCCAGGGTCCTGGCCGCTGGCACTCCATATCACAATGGCACTGTAGGCCAGCAGACCTAAAATGATGAGCATAAACAGCGGATCAATATGGATTCGGATCCAGATCGATCTTTTCTGTGGGCTATCGTTCATGGACATGAATTATTCACCTTCATAGCCGGGCGGCGTTGGTGCCGCATCCGGCAGGACAGTATTGTTATCGCCTAACATAATATGATCCAGAATCTGGCGCATCACGGTACCGACGGCCGGGCCGGCGCCACCGTTTTCCAGAATCATTGTGACGGCAACACGCGGTTTGTCGTAAGGAGCAAACGCAGTCATCAGTTTATGGTCACGCAGGCGCTCGGCAATTTTATGCGCATTATAGGTTTCGTTCTCTTTCAAGCCGAACACCTGGGCAGTACCGGATTTAGCCGCGATTTTATAGGGTGCATCGGCGAAGCTTTTGTGTGCAGTGCCGTTCGGGCGATTTGCCACGCCGTACATGCCATCTTTGGCAATTTCCCAATAACCAGAATGAATATCGCCAACCGGGGCCGACGGCGGCTGGCGATAGGGAATAAGCGTGCGTCCTTCGCGCGTTGCGCGCAGCAGATGCGGCACCTTGATTACGCCATCGTTAATCAGAATCATCATCGCTTTGTTCATCTGCAGCGGCGTCGCTGTCCAGTAACCCTGACCGATACCGACCGGAATGGTATCACCCTGATACCACGGTTTTTTAAAGCGCTTAAGTTTCCATTCGCGTGTCGGCATATTACCGGCGCTTTCCTGTGGCAGATCGATGCCGGTGCGATGACCGTAACCAAACTTGTTCATCCATTCGGAAAGGCGGTCAATGCCCATGTCATAGGCGACCTGATAGAAAAAGGTATCAGCAGATTCCTCCAGCGATTTGGTGACATTGAGACGGCCATGCCCCCATTTTTTCCAGTCACGATAGCGTTTTTCGGAGCCGGGAAGCTGCCACCAGCCGGGATCAAACAGACTGGTATTGCGATTAATCACGCCAGCACTTAAGGCTGAAACGGCGACATAGGGCTTAACCGTTGATGCCGGAGGATAAGAAGCCTGAATTGCACGGTTATAAAGCGGACGGTTTTCATTGCTTAATAAGCCACGATAATCTTTGCTGGAAATCCCCTCGACAAACAAATTAGGGTCATAACTTGGCGTGGACACCATGGCCAGAATTTCACCGGTACGGGGATCGCTAACGACTACCGCCGCGCGGCTGCCAGTCAGCAGCGTTTCGATATATTGTTGCAGCTTGAGATCGATAGTGAGATAGATGTCGCGGCCGGCCTGCGGAGACTGTTCATGCAGCTGACGAATGACCCGGCCGCGGTTATTTACCTCGACCTCTTCATAACCGGTTTTACCGTGCAGCAGGTCTTCGTAGAAATTCTCGATGCCAAGTTTGCCAATATCGTGTGTCGCCGCATAGTTTGGCCATTTTTCTTCTTTATCAAGGCGCGCCACGTCGCGATCGTTAATTTTCGACACGTAACCCACCACGTGAGTCAGGGTCTGGCCGTACGGGTAATAGCGCCGCTGATAACCTTTTACTTCAACGCCAGGAAAACGGTATTGATTCACGGCGAAACGTGCAACCTGAATGTCATTCAGGCCGGTTTTCACCGGAATGGACGTGAAGCGACGCGAACGCTTGCGCTCTTTTTCAAAGGCATCGAGATCTTCATCACTGAGATCGAGTATCGGACGTAAATTCTGTAACGTCTGTTTGAGGTCATCGACTTTTTCTGGCACCAGCTCGGCCTGATAAATGGTGCGATTGAGCGCCAGCGGCGTGCCGTTACGGTCATAGATAATGCCACGGCTCGGCGCAACGGGCACCAGCTTGATACGGTTCTGGTTAGATCGCGTGCTGTAATCATCGAAACGTAAAATTTGCAGATGGTAAAGGTTGACCACCAGCACGGAGGAGAGCACTAAAATACCGACGAAAGCGATTAACGCCCGGCGGACAAAGAGTTTTTGTTCGGCGCTGTAATCGCGAAAGGCGTTGCTTTGTAATTTCATCCGCTACTTGTAATGTCTGATGTGGGCTTATCGGTCATTCACGATGATAAGGATGATTTGCCGTAATGCTCCATGCACGATAAAGACTCTCCGCAACCAGCACGCGCACCAGCGGATGGGGGAGCGTTAATGCTGAAAGCGACCAACGCTGTTCTGCCGCAGCTTTACAGGCCGGAGCCAGGCCTTCAGGGCCGCCAATCAGCAGGCTGACATCACGCCCGTCCTGCTTCCAGCGCTCCAGCTGCTGTGCCAGTTGCGGCGTTTCCCAGGAATGGCCGGGAATATCCAGCGTAACAATACGGTTGCCTTTGCCAACAGCCGCTAACATTGCTTCGCCTTCCTTTTCGAGGATGCGTTTGATGTCGGCATTTTTCCCACGTTTACCCGCCTGAACTTCAGTCAGTTCCAGCGGCATATCTTTGGGAAAACGACGCAAGTATTCCAGAAAACCGGACTGCACCCAGTCGGGCATTTTGGTGCCAACGGCAACGAGCTGCAGTTTCACTCGTTAGCTCCAGAGTTTTTCCAGTTCATATAACTGACGACTCTCTTCCTGCATCACATGCACGATAACTTCACCGAGATCAACGATAACCCAGTCGGCCGCATTTTTGCCTTCTACTGCCAGCGGCATCAGGCCCGCAGACTTAGATTCCTGCGCAACGTGATCGGCAATCGACGATACGTGGCGCGTCGATGTACCGGTGCAGATAATCATACAATCGGTGATGCTGGACTTGCCCTGCACGTCAAGTGCGACAATATCCTGGCCTTTAAGATCATCAATCTTATCAATAACGAACTCTTGGAGTGCTTTACCTTGCAAAAGGTTCCCCTTAAAACTGGTGATGGTGGGCTGACTAAAAGCCCGAATAGTGCACTGATTAACCGGTTCACTGACGAAATTGTTCGCAGAAAAAGTGCAGCCAAAAATCAAGCGGCGGAGTATAGCATGACGAGATCAGTCGCGATATAAGCCAGCGTGGTCGATATAGGCGATAACGGCAGCAGGTAATAAATCATCGCAGGGCTGATTCTGATGGCGCCGTTGGCGAATCTCAGTAGCAGAAATATCATACAAAGGCGTTTCTGCCAGCCAGATGCAGCCCGCGCTCCGCTGATGCAATTGCCGCACGTCATGGGTGAGGTGCTGCTCCAGCCAGCGCTGCATTTCTGGAGAATCCATGTTCGCTGCGTAGCCGGGACGTTTGCATACCAGCAGATGACATAACGATAACAACGCCTGCCAGCGGTGCCATTTCGCTACGGTCAGCAAAGAGTCCTGGCCGATAATAAATCCCAGCGGCTGCTGGTTGCCACGTTCGGCACGCAGGGCTTCCAGCGTCGTCACGGTCCACGATGGCGTGTCGCGTTGCAGTTCACGGGTATCAATCTCAAACAGCGGCTGCTGTTTGATCGCGCAGCGCAGCATATCCACGCGTTGCGCGGCACTGGCTTCTGGCTGAGGCCGGTGCGGCGGAACATTATTAGGTAATAAAGTAACGCGCTTTAATTCCACCTGCTGTGCCAGCGCTTCGACCGGACGGAGATGACCATAATGGATCGGATCGAAAGTGCCGCCAAACAGCGCGTGTAACTCAGACATACGCAAAACTCGCTGGAAAAGCACGGTGACAAATCAGCAACGACAGGGTCTCCAGCTGTGGCCAAACCGGTTGGCCGTAATCCTGTTTTAAGGTTAGCTCAATCTGCGTCAGCAGATGAATGGCGCGCTGTAAACGGGCCGCATCCAGCCGTTGTAATGCCTCGGTAAAAAGAGCCCGGCGGTTTTGCCAGATGCGTTGTTGATCCATCAGGCTACGCAGCGACTGTTGCGCCTGATGGCGTTGCAGGTGCAGCAGAGTCAGTAAGTCGCGTTGCAGCGTGCGTAATAAAATTACGGCTTCGCTGCCCTCTTTTTCCAGCTGATGCAGGATATGCAGCGCACGGCGACTTTTGCCCGCAAGCAAGGCATCCACCCAATGAAAAGACGTAAAGTGAGCGGCATCGCTCACCGCTTCTTCCACACGTGGCAAGGTTAATTTACCGTCCGGCCACTGAAGTGACAAACGCTCCAGCGCTTGTACCAGTGCCAGTAAATTTCCTTCATAGCAATAACAGAGCAGCTGGACGGCAGCGTCATCAACGCTGAGCTGCATGGCTTTCGCGCGACTGGCTACCCAACGCGGCAGCTGTGCCTGCTCGGGCGTCTGACAAGGAACCAGCACGCCATGCGCTGACAACGCCTTAAACCAGGCGCTGTTTTCCTGGGCTTTAGTCAGTTTTGCCAGACGACAAATAAGTAAAATATCGGCATGCAGCAGACCGGAAAGCTTAAGCAACTGCTCAGCCATTGCTGCGTTTGGGCCGTTTTCGGGAAACTGCAACGTGAGGGTTTGCCGTTGTGCAAACAGACTGAGCGCCTGGCAACTGGCGAACAGGCTTTCCCAGTCGGTTTGTGCATCCAGGGTGAAACTGAAGTGTTCTTCAAAGCCTTGCGCATTTGCCGTCGTGCGGATGGCATCGGCGCTCTCTTGCAACAGCAAGGGTTCATTACCTGCTAATAAATAGCAGGCGCGCAGCCCCTCACGAAGCTGCGCGCTGAGTTGTTCAGGATAAATCCTGATCATTGCAAACTGGTAGCAGAAGAAGAGGGCGCTTCCGCTGAGCCTTCACCTGGTACCGGAATAGACGATGCAGGTAATGTCTCTTTGTTGTTCAGCTGCGCAGCATGCACGGTCAGCAGTTTACGCACCAGCTGCTCGGCAGCTCGTTGGCGCATCTCCTGAATGATCATGTCCTGCTCGGCATCTTTTGCCAGCGCCGCATTCGGGTTATCGAAGAAGGAACGATAAACCGTGGTGCTGATTGGATAGATACCTTTACCAGGCAACAGAACCTGCGCGGTTACCGTCATCACCAGCTGATATTCTGCGGTAGTCCCGCTGATAAATACTGATGCGGTGTCACGACCTTGTCTTTCACCACCAAGGCGCAGTGTTGGAATATCGGCGCGGTTTTGCCTGGTATCTTCAACGAGGTTGACGTTGTTGAGACGCAGCTGCTGACGCACCGTACGTGCCAGCGGACCATAGGGATCGCCAGAATTAACAATCAGCGTTTTCAGCTCCGCTGGCACCTGGGTGGTGCCGCGTGGGTGAAAACCACAGCCAGCGGTGATCAACACCGCTAGCGTGACAAACAGCCTGATAATCGGATGTCGCACAGTTCCTCCTGAACTTAACCCACGACCAGGTTAAGCAGTTTGCCCGGTACATAAATCACTTTACGAATGGTAACGCCATCCAGATATTTCGCCACCAGATGTTCTTGCGCAGCGCGTGCCTGGACTTGCTCTTGGGTTGCGTCGGCTGGAACGGTGATTTTACCGCGCACTTTGCCGTTAACCTGAACTACCACTAACAACGAATCCTCAACCATTGCCGCTTCATCGGCTTCTGGCCAAACCGCATCGTCAATGTTGCCGTTACCCCCCAATGACTGCCACAGGATATAGCAGGCATGTGGAGTGAACGGATAGAGCAGACGCGTTACCGCCAACAGCGCTTCCTGCATCAGAGCGCGATCCTGTTCGCCTTCCTGCGGCGCGCGCGTCAGCTTATTCATCAACTCCATGATCGCAGCGATAGCCGTATTGAAGGTCTGACGACGCCCAACATCATCGGTCACTTTAGCAATGGTTTTGTGTAAATCGCGACGCAATGCTTTCTGATCATCGTCAAGTTGCGCGACGTCCAGCGCTACGGTAGCGCCTTTTTGCGTATGGTCAAACACCAGTTTCCATACGCGCTTCAGGAAGCGGTTAGCCCCTTCAACGCCCGATTCCTGCCATTCCAGCGTCATTTCGGCCGGCGAAGCAAACATCATAAACAGACGCACGGTATCCGCACCGTAACGTTCCACCATCAGCTGCGGATCAATGCCGTTGTTTTTCGACTTCGACATTTTGCTCATGCCTGCGTAGATCACCTCGTGGCCCTGATTGTCGACAGCTTTGGTAATGCGGCCTTTCTCGTCGCGCTCAACCGTCACATCAACGGGAGAAACCCAGTGGCGCTCGCCGTTTGCACCGACATAATAAAACGCATCGGCTAATACCATGCCCTGGCACAGCAAACGTTTGGCGGGTTCACTGGAGTTTACCAGTCCCGCATCACGCAACAGCTTATGATAGAAGCGGAAATACAGCAGGTGCATGATGGCGTGTTCGATACCCCCTACATACTGATCGACAGGCAACCAATAGTTCGCTGCCGCCGGGTCCAGCATCCCTTCGTTATAGTTAGCGCAGGTATAACGTGCGTAGTACCACGACGACTCCATGAAAGTATCGAACGTGTCGGTTTCACGCCGCGCGGGTTGACCATTAACCGTGGTTTTTGCCCAATCAGGATCGGCTTTAATCGGGCTGGTGATGCCATCCATCACGACGTCTTCCGGCAGGATAACCGGTAACTGATCTTCTGGTGTCGGCATCACGGTACCGTCTTCCAGCGTCACCATGGGGATAGGCGCGCCCCAGTAGCGTTGACGAGACACGCCCCAGTCGCGCAGACGGTAATTGATTTTACACACGCCAACGCCTTTCGCCGCTAAAGCCTCCGCGATAGCGTTAAAGCCGGTTGCGTGGTCCATACCACTGAATTCACCTGAATTAAACAGCGTGCCTTTATCGGTCATCGCCGCAACGCTGACATCGGGCTCGCTGCCATCAAGGTTCAGGATAACCGGCTTAACAGGTAAATGGTATTTAGTAGCAAATTCCCAGTCGCGCTGATCGTGGCCTGGCACTGCCATAACCGCGCCGGTGCCGTATTCCATCAGAACAAAGTTAGCGACCCATACCGGAATTAACTCGCCGGTCAGCGGATGAATAGCAGACAGGCCGGTAGCCATGCCTTTTTTCTCCATCGTCGCCATATCGGCTTCCGCCACTTTGGTGTTGCGGCATTCGGCGATAAAGTCAGCGAGGGCAGGATTATTTACTGCTGCCTGGGTGGCTAAAGGGTGGCCGGCAGCCACAGCGACATACGTGGCACCGAGAAAGGTATCAGGGCGCGTGGTGTAAACAGTGACTTTTTCTTCGCTATGGGCGACGTCAAAAGTGATTTCTACCCCTTCTGAGCGGCCAATCCAGTTACGCTGCATGGTTTTGACCTGCTCTGGCCACTCTTCCAGCGTATCTAAATCGTTGAGTAATTCCTCAGCGTAATCGGTGATTTTCACAAACCACTGAGGAATTTCTTTACGCTCAACCCTGGTATCACAGCGCCAGCAGCAGCCATCAATGACCTGCTCGTTCGCCAGTACGGTTTGGTCGTGCGGACACCAGTTCACTGCAGACGTTTTTTTATAAACCAGCCCTTTCTCGTATAGCCTGGTGAAAAACCACTGCTCCCAGCGATAGTATTCCGGCTGACAGGTTGCTAATTCGCGGCTCCAGTCATAGCCAAAACCCAGCAGTTTTAGCTGGTTTTTCATATAGGCGATATTGTCGTAAGTCCATGGCGCGGGTGCAGTATTATTTTTTACCGCAGCGCCTTCAGCAGGCAAACCAAATGCATCCCAGCCAATCGGCTGTAAAACATTTTTGCCGAGCATACGCTGATAACGCGCGATTACGTCGCCGATGGTGTAGTTACGAACGTGTCCCATATGTAGGCGGCCAGAAGGATAGGGCAACATGGAGAGGCAATAGTATTTTTCTTTACCTTCCTGCTCTGTCACTTTGAACGTTTCGTTTTCATCCCAGTGTTGCTGCACGCGGGATTCAATCTCTTCCGGGCGGTATTGCTCTTGCATGGCTGCCTGTGGTCCTTAATGAATATCACTTTGCTGACTTTAAGATCCGCATAGCATACCCATAAGGCTGCGTATCAACAACACCTCCCCGCCTTAGCTGGCGCGATTTCTCCATAAAGCGCCTGAGTCTTCACTCTTTTGCAATTCGTCTTTCAGACGACACGGCAAATATGACAAAACGACTAAACTTAATGCAGGCATTGAGCACAGAAAGGAGAATTAAATGAACAAAGTGGCTCAGGAATATCGGGAGTCGTTGGCGGTTTTGACCGATCGACTTCGCCACGGCGATCGTGACATTGATGGCTTAGTTGCCGCACGGCGCCGCCAGTTGCTTGTCAGCAGCAATCTTAGCGCAGGCGAAGTTGATCAGGCGCTGCTCTCAGTCCGGCGCGATTTAGAGGAGTTTGCGCGCAGTTATGCGGAAATTGAGCAACCACTAAACGACTCCGTTTTCATGAGGATTATCCGTGAAAGCGTCTGGAAAGAGCTGGCCGATATTACCGACAAAAGCCAGCTGGAATGGCGGGAAGTTTTTCAGGATCTGCACCACCATGGCGTATATCAAAGCGGGGAAGTGGTAGGGTTAGGTAATCTGGTGTGTGAAAAGTGCCATTTTACCCGCGCTATTTACACGCCGGAAACCCTGTCACGCTGCCCGGAGTGCGGGCACGATCAGTTTCAGCGACAGCCTTTTGAACCCTGAATGTAACCAGCGGGCCAGTGGCCCGCCTTTTTTAGTGCAGGATTTTAGCGAGGAAGTCTTTAGCGCGATCGGATTGCGGATTATTAAAGAAATCATCCTTATTGGAGTCTTCAATGATCTTACCTTCATCCATAAAGATAACGCGATTCGCTACTTTGCGGGCAAAGCCCATTTCATGAGTGACTACCATCATGGTCATGCCTTCCTGCGCCAGTTCGACCATAACGTCCAGCACTTCGTTGATCATTTCCGGATCAAGCGCTGAGGTGGGCTCATCAAACAGCATGGCGATCGGGTCCATACAGAGCGCACGGGCAATCGCCACGCGCTGTTGCTGTCCGCCCGACAGCTGGCCTGGAAACTTCTGAGCATGCGCGGACAGACCAACACGCGTTAACAGCTTTAATCCCTTATCACGCGCTGCAGCTTTGTCGCGCTTCAGCACTTTCACCTGCGCCAGCACCAAATTGTCAATAATACTGAGATGAGGAAAAAGTTCGAAATGCTGGAACACCATGCCCACCTGACTGCGTAGCGTCGCCAGGTTGGTTTTCTTGTTATTCACTTCAGTACCGCTGACGGTAATGCTGCCTTGCTGGATTGGCTCCAGGCCATTAACGGTTTTGATCAAAGTTGATTTACCCGAGCCGGATGGCCCGCATACCACCACGACTTCACCGGTTTTAACTTCGGTTGTGCAGTCGGTCAGTACCTGAAAATGACCATACCACTTAGAAACGTTTTTCAGGTTAATCATTTAAACCGTCCTTTTTCTTTTTAGATAACTGACTAACAGCGAAGCGCTCAGACTGATAACAAAGTAAACCAGACCAGCAAACAGAATCATTTCCACCTGGGTGCCGTCGCGTTCACCAATGGTGGATGCGGTACGGAAGAAGTCAGCCAGACTTAAGACATATACCAGTGAGGTATCCTGGAACAGCACAATGCCTTGTGTTAGTAATAACGGCACCATAGCGCGAAACGCCTGCGGCAGAATTACCAGACGCATTGCCTGCCATTGCGTCATACCCAGTGCCAGCGCGGCATTTGCCTGCCCGCGTGCGATGCTGATAATCCCGGCGCGGATGATTTCTGAATAGTAAGCCGCTTCAAACAGTGCGAACGCCACCATGGCTGAAATCAGGCGAATATCCGTTTTTGGCGAAATCCCCAGCACCTGCTGTAAAAAGCTCGGGACCACCAGATAAAACCACAGCAGCACCATCACCAACGGCACTGAGCGGAACAGGTTGACGTAGAGTTTGGCGAACCAGCTAATGGGTTTAAAAGATGACAGACGCATTACCGCCAGTAACGTGCCCCAGATAATGCCGAAGATTATCGCCGTGATGGTGATTTTGAAGGTAATGACCAAACCACTCATCAGGTAAGGCAGGCTGGGAGGAATAGAACTCCAGTCAAAATCGTACATTATTTTCCTCCCACGTTGCCCGGTAGACGGACTTTGCGTTCCAGCAGACTCATCAACAGCATAATGACCACATTAATTGCGACGTAAGCCAGCGTGATGGCCGTGAAGGATTCATAAGCATGTGCAGAATAATCGAGCAGCTTGCCCGCCTGGGCGGCCATATCCACCAGACCGATAGTCGAGGCAATGGCTGAATTCTTCACCAGGTTAAGCATTTCTGAAGTCATCGGTGGCACAACCACGCGATAGGCATTCGGCAGCAAGACATAACGATAAGTTTGCGGCAGCGTTAACCCCATCGCCAGGCCGGCATTTTTTTGTCCGGTTGGCAGCGACTGAATCGCAGCACGTACCTGCTCGCAAATTCGGGCAGCGGTAAACAGGCCAAGGCAGATAACAGAAGAGATAAAGAACTGAATGTTCGGGGCCAGTTCAGCTTTAAACCACATTCCGAGATTTTCACCAACCAGTTCTGGTGCCACCAGATACCAGAAGAAGAACTGGACAATGAGCGGAATATTACGAAACAGCTCCACGTAACAGGTGCCAATCGTCGATAACAGACGATTAGGGACGGTACGCAGAATGCCAAAGAATGATCCTACACAGAAGGCAATAATCCAGGCGCAACAGGAGACGGCAATCGTCACCTGAAAACCGGACCACAGCCAGCCAAGATAGGTGGTGTTACCGAACGGGGCTTGTTCAAGAAAGATGCCCCAGTTCCAATCGATACCCATAAACAGCTCCGGTAAAAAAGGGTAGCTAAGCTACCCTGAAGATTGATGAACGGCTTTTGTTGCCTGTTTCAGGGGAACGACCTGTTACAGGTTGTCTGTCCACGCCGCAGTTTCAGCAATCGAGAGGGCAGCGCGGCTGCCCTTATTATCATTGTTAATTCAATGCTTTGTCGTTTGGCTCTTTAAACAGCGCTTTCATGTCATCAGACAAGTCGAAGTTCATATTTAAATTCTTCGGTGGGATCGGCTGCTTAAACCAGGTGTCGAACCATTTTTCTGCCTGACCAGAAGATTGCGCTTTAACAATGGTGTCATCCACTAACGTTTTGAATTGCGGGTCTTCTTTACGCAGCATACAGCCGTAAGCCTCTTTCGACTGTGGCGTGCCTAAAATTTTCCAGTTGTCGGGCTTCTTCGCTTTTGCACGTTCACCTGCAAGCAGCGCATCATCCATCATAAAGGCCACAGCGCGACCGGTTTCCAGCGTACGGAAAGAATCGCCATGATCTTTAGCGCTGATAATGCGCATTTCCATTTTCTTCTCGTCATTCAGCTTATGCAGCAGAATTTCTGACGTGGTGCCCGATGTCACAACGACGGTTTTGCCTTTCAGATCGTCGAAGCCTTTAATCGGGCCATCTTTTTTCACCAGCAGACGTGTGCCGATGACAAAGATAGTGTCTGAAAACGCAACTTGTTTCTGACGTTCAAGATTATTGGTGGTTGACCCGCATTCAAAATCGTAAGTACCGTTCTGCAACAGTGGAATACGGTTTTGCGAGGTGATAGGGATCATTTTTACCTGTAAGTCAGGCTTGTTCAGCTTCGCTTTAATGGCATTCACGATGGCGTTGGAATAATCCTGTGAATAGCCGACGACTTTTTGCTGATTGTCATAGTAAGAAAAGGGAACTGATGATTCACGGTGCCCGACGACGATGACACCATTGTCATTAATCTTTTTCAGGGTGCCGCTGAGATCTTCCGCCTGGGCCGCTCCTGCTGCTGCGCTCAACAGCAGAAGAGATAATGCCACTTTGCGTATCTGCATGTTCCAACTCCTTCGTATGGAATTTGCACAGGGTATAACCTGTGCTGATTATGATGTTGTGTGTATTTCCTGCTGCTTTTCTTATCATCCCAGAGCGCAAACGCGCTCAGAATAGCCACTAACATAGCGAATCGTTAACGGAAGGAAACAAAAAAGTTTCTTTTTTGCGAGGTGATCCGCACCAAAAAAAGGCAAAAAAAGCGTTATGCACGAAGAGTGTGCAATAAAGCGATCCGGCCTGGTGCAAACTACCCGGCAATGCGTTATCAAAACCTACGGCTGCGAAAAACCCTGAAATAAATAGCAAACTTCGTGCCAAAATTTTTTCACAAAAATAACAGAAGTTAGGGTAAAGGAAGGAAACGGGGTGAGATGAGAGTAAAACGGCGAAGGAAATCTTCGCCGTTTTGGTGACGTGCAAACTTAACGGCGACGGCAGCGGAAAGCGAGAATCGCTGCCAGTACCGTTAATATCCAGACTGGCCAGACACCTGCGCGTGCATACGGTGTTTCACCGGTAGTTGGGGTGACGGTATCGGTTAACACGTTGCGGGTAAACTGCGGCAGGCTTTTCTCAACATCACCGTTAGCGTTTACCACGGCGGTGACACCATTATTAGTGCTACGCAACAGCGGACGGCCCAGTTCCAGTGCACGCATGCGCGCCATCTGGAAATGCTGCCACGGTCCAATTGAGTGGCCAAACCAGGCGTCATTGGAGACAGTCAGCAGAAAATTGGTGTCTGGGCGGAAATTCGCACGCACCTGCTCGCCCAGCACAATCTCATAGCAGATGGCGCTGGTCAGGTTATACCCCGCCACGTTGAGCTGTGGTTGAATATAGGCACCGCGACTGAAAGAGGACATCGGCAAATCAAAAAACGGGGCCAGCGGACGCAGTAAATCAGCCAACGGAACAAACTCGCCAAAAGGAACCAAATGGTTTTTCTGATAGCGGTTTGCGCTGAAATAGTTATAAGGCTGCTGACCGCCCAGGACGATCACCGTGTTGTAGTCATGATAATGGTTCTGTTCCAGACGCGAATCGACGATACCCGTGATCAACGCGCTACCGCGCTGGTGTAACTCGTTGTCCAGTGAGTGCAGGAAGGGCTGCTGATTACTTTCCAGGTCGGTGATAGCAGACTCGGGCCAGATAATAATCGGCGCTTTGCCCATGAGCGGCTGGCTCAGGCTGGTATAAATGCGCAACGTATTCAGAAGTTGTTGCGGATCCCACTTCATCGATTGCGGAATATTGCCCTGTACCAGGGCAACATCAACGCTGCGCTGTGGCAGCGGTTGATACCACTGGATATAACGCAGCGGCCACGGCAGCGCCAGCAGCACAATGGCAGCAATCAGGCTTTTACCGTTGCGCTGTTGTACGGCATGGGCCAGCAAGCCAGCAATCATCATCAGTAAAAAGGTCAGCGTTTCCACCCCCGCCAGGGGGGCCAGGCCCTTTAGTGGACCATCGATCTGGCTGTAACCAAATTGCAGCCAGGGGAAGCCGGTTAGCACCCAACCACGTAGAAATTCGGTGATTTGCCACAGTGCCGGCGCGGCCAGCGCCAGTCGCCATAACGTGGCTCGCGGCCAGAACCGGTTAAGCAAACCGGTAAACAGCGCGGGATAAATCGCCAGATAGGCAGCAAGCAAAATCACCAGAAATACGTTAACCGGCCCAGGCATGCCACCAAAGGTAGCGATGCTGACATAAACCCAGTTAATGCCGCTACCAAACAGGCCAAAGCCCCAGATAAAGCCAATGGCTGTGGCCTGCGGACGGGTTCGGTTGAGGGTCAGAATTTGCAGGCCAAAGAGCGAAAGCAGCGCTGCAGGCCAGAAATCATAAGGAGAAAACGCAAGGGTGCCAGCTGCACCCGTTATTAAAGCCAGCAGCAGGCGGACCCGCTGCCGCGAGTAAAGAGAGGCTAAAGCCATAAATTTATTCGTCATCCAGTTGAGGTTGCGGCGAATTTTCCGGAATTTTTACGTGAACCTGGATGATACGGCGGCTGTCAGCCATCGCGACTTTGAATTGGTAACCATCAATGTCAATGCTTTCCCCGCGTGCAGGCAGGTGGCCGAATGCCTGCATAACCAGACCGCCGATAGTATCGACTTCATCATCGCTAAATTGTGTGCCGAAAATCTCATTGAAATTTTCAATCGGCGTTAAGGCACGCACGGTGAAGGTCTGGCGGTTTAGCTGGCGAATATCACGATCTTCTTCATCATCATATTCATCTTCAATCTCGCCAACGATCAGCTCAAGGATGTCCTCAATGGTCACCAGACCTGAAACTCCGCCAAATTCATCAATGACAATCGCCATGTGATACCGCTGCGAGCGAAACTCTTTCAGCATGCGGTCAACGCGCTTACTCTCAGGTACGACAACAGCAGGGCGCAGCACTTTTTCTATGCTGAATGGCTCTGACTCGCTGCTCATAAATGGCAATAGATCTTTTGCCATCAGAATACCCTCGACATGATCCTTATCTTCGCTGATCACCGGAAAACGTGAATGCGCGGATTCGATGATGACATCAAGACATTCTTCGAGGTTTTGGTTGCGTTTAAGGGTAATCATTTGCGAGCGCGGGATCATGATGTCTCGCACGCGCTGTTCCGCAATATCCAGTACCCCTTCGAGCATGTCGCGGGTATCCTGATCGATCAGATCTTTTTGACTGGAATCGCGGATCAGCTCCAGTAGTTCGTCACGGCTTTTGGGTTCGCCGTGGAACAGTTGGTTGATCAACAGGGAAAAAAATCCCTTTTTACTACTGGGTGCATCGCTGTTTTGAGAATGGTCGTCGCTCATGGCGGTTTATGTAGATCTCTCGGGTGAGGGAATGGATCTGTCGGCGTTGCTGCCGACAGCGGTTTGACCTGAACTCAAGATTCAGGCGTCTTGTTTCTCCGAAATGTACGGATCGGGATAGCCAAGAGCAAGCATTATCTCGGTCTCGATTCCTTCCATTTCTTCAGCCTCTTCGTCTTCGATATGGTCGTAGCCCAGCAAATGTAACGTGCCATGCACTACCATATGCGCCCAATGCGCTTCAACAGTTTTACCTTGTTCAGCAGCCTCAAGCTCCACAACCTGACGACAAATAATCAGGTCGCCGAGCAGCGGCAACTCAATACCGGGCGGTGCTTCAAATGGAAACGACAGCACATTTGTCGGCTTATCTTTACCGCGATAAGTCAGATTAAGCTCATGACTTTCCGCTTCATCCACCAGACGAATAGTGACTTCGCTTTCTGGCTGGAAGGGCATGACGGCCGCTTCAAGCCAACGCTGAAAAAGCCCCTCGTCTGGTAAACCGTCGGTTTGCTCGCAGGCACGTTGAAGATCAAGGATGACCGAACTCATTTGCTCTCCTGCGTGACAGTTTGCGCGGCAAACGCTTCGCGTTTACGCTCTTCGGCCTGTTGAGCGCGATGTTTTTGATCGGCCTCTTCCCAGGCTTCATAAGCAGTCACGATGCGTGCGACAACAGGATGGCGAACCACATCTTCGCTGTGGAAGAAGTTAAAACTGATTTCCTCCACTTCAGACAGCACTTCTATGGCATGACGCAGGCCAGATTTGATGTGGCGTGGTAAGTCAATCTGCGTCACATCGCCGGTAATCACCGCTTTGGAGTTGAAACCAATACGCGTCAGGAACATTTTCATCTGCTCGATAGTGGTGTTCTGACTTTCATCCAGAATAATGAACGCGTCATTCAGGGTACGACCGCGCATATAAGCCAGCGGTGCCACTTCAATGACGTTGCGCTCCATTAACTTCTTAACGCGCTCAAAACCCAGCATTTCAAACAGGGCGTCGTACAGAGGACGTAAATAAGGGTCCACTTTTTGGCTGAGATCGCCTGGCAGGAAGCCCAGTTTTTCACCGGCTTCGACTGCCGGGCGGGTCAGCAGGATACGGCGAATTTCCTGACGTTCCAGCGCATCAACGGCTGCCGCCACTGCCAGATAGGTTTTCCCGGTACCTGCTGGGCCGACGCCGAAAGTGATGTCATGATCAAGAATATTAGCGATATATTGCGCCTGGTTTGGTGTGCGCGGCTTGATCACGCCACGTTTAGTTTTGATATTCACCACTTTGCCATAGTCCGGCACGCTTTCAGCCGTTTGTTCCAGCACGCGGCTTTCTTTAATAGCCAGGTGAATCTGTTCTGGCTCAATATCAGGAATATCGCCACGAACGGGAGCCGTATCGACATACAGTGTTTTAAGGATGTCTACCGCAGCGTTGACACACAGGGCGCGTCCTACCAGTTTAAAAAGATTGTCGCGACGATTGATTTCAATGCCCAGACGACGTTCCAGCTGTTTTACATTGTCATCAAATGGACCACACAGGCTCATCAGACGGCGGTTATCGGCCGGTTCAAGGGCGATTTCACGAGTTTCGATATTCAAACGAATCCTTTGGGTCACTCAGGGCCAGTTGAAAAGGTGTCTGACGCACCGTTTGGCTTAACCGGATGCACCATCACGAAATTATTTATATCGTAAAGCCTGGGCGCAAGCTTCAGAAATGATATTTGGGCGGCACTTTCAGAAACCAAGTGCAATAAACGGAAATTGACGGCAGCACTGCGCGTGCTGCCGCAAAGTAAGGCAGGTATCAAGGCTGGAACGTACCCACGCCGATTTCATTCTCTTTACGTGTTCGCGCAATGACGGACGCCGGGCTTTCTGTTATGCGCAGGCCCATCTCATCTTCGCCGCGAACCAGTTTGCCGCGCAGTGAATTGGCATAAACGTCAACGATTTCGACATCAACGAATTTGCCTATCATCTCAGGCGAGCCTTCAAAATTGACCACGCGGTTATTTTCGGTACGTCCTGATACTTCCATGACATTTTTGCGTGAGATACCTTCAACCAGAATACGCTGAACGCTGCCCAGCATGCGGCGGCTCCACGCCTGAGCCTGCTGATTGATGCGGTCTTGCAAAATATACAGGCGCTGCTTCTTCTCATCTTCACTGACATCATCTGGCAGGTCGGCGGCTGGCGTGCCGGGACGCGCTGAATAGATGAAGCTGAAGCTCATGTCGAAATTCACGTCGGCAATTAGCTTCATAGTTTGCTCGAAATCCTGTTGGGTTTCGCCTGGGAAGCCAATGATAAAGTCAGAACTGATCTGAATATCAGGACGTGCAGCACGCAGCTTACGAATAATTGCTTTGTATTCAAGCGCGGTATGCGCACGCTTCATCAGTGTCAGAATACGGTCAGCACCACTCTGGACGGGAAGGTGGAGAAAACTCACCAGCTCTGGCGTGTCGCGGTAGACTTCAATGATGTCATCAGTAAATTCAATTGGATGACTGGTGGTGAAGCGAATGCGGTCAATGCCGTCGATTGCCGCCACCAGACGCAGCAACTCAGCAAAGGTGCAAATTTCGCCGTCAAAAGTCGGACCGCGATAGGCGTTAACATTCTGGCCCAGCAGGTTAACTTCGCGTACGCCTTGCGCTGCCAGCTGGGCAATTTCCAGCAGAATATCATCGCTTGGGCGACTCACTTCTTCACCGCGCGTGTAGGGCACCACGCAGAAAGTACAGTATTTATTGCAGCCTTCCATAATGGAAACAAAGGCGGTTGGGCCTTCAGCGCGTGGCTCTGGCAGACGATCGAATTTTTCGATCTCCGGGAAACTAATATCAACGATCGGGCTTTTGCTGCCTCGTACACTGTTGATCATTTCCGGCAGGCGGTGCAGCGTTTGCGGGCCAAAGACAATATCAACGTAGTGCGCTCGCTGACGGATATGATCGCCTTCCTGCGACGCCACGCAGCCGCCGACGCCGATGATCAAATCAGGGTTACGCTCTTTTAAGGTTCTCCAGCGTCCTAACTGATGGAAAACTTTTTCCTGTGCTTTCTCGCGAATAGAGCAGGTGTTGAGCAGCAGAACATCCGCGTCTTCAGCCTCTTCGGTGAGCGTGTAGCCGTGCGTGCTGTTCAGCAAGTCAGCCATCTTTGATGAATCATACTCATTCATCTGACAGCCCCAGGTTTTGATATGCAGTTTTTTCGTCATCGAACTAGCCATTGATTCAGTGCAGTGAAGTGCAGGGCGCGTATTGTAATGCTTTGCTGCTGTTGTGACCAGTCTAAGGGCTTTTCTGATCGTGCCGGATTTTTTTCCGGTACACTTTGCCCTCATTGTCCCGCTCGCTGTACAGGCAGCGGAGAAAAGAAGAAGGATATGAGCAATGCAGGATAACCAGTTTGATGTCGTCGTAGTTGGTGGCGGTATGGTCGGCGCGGCGTTAGCGTGCGGGCTGGCGCAACAGGCGTTTCGCGTGGCGGTAATAGAGCGGGCCACACCGGCGGCGTTTGTGACCGAAAGCGAGCCTGACATACGCATTTCTGCCATTGGCTCATCATCAGTGGCATTACTGAAACAACTCGGGGTCTGGCCGCGTGTCGAAACAATGCGCTGTGCGCCTTACCGCAAGCTGGAAACCTGGGAATGGCAAACCGCACAGGTAAGTTTTGATGCTGCCTCGCTGGGATTACCCGAATTAGGCTATATGGTTGAAAATGCAGTTCTGCAACGTGCGTTGTGGGAGCGGATGGAGCAGACTGGCGTCAGTTTGATTTGTCCGGCGACGTTAGAAAACCTACAGCAGGAAAACGGCGGCTGGCGGTTGGATCTTAATGATAACCAGACTGTTCATGCGCGGCTGGTGGTGGGGGCGGACGGCGCAAATTCACAGGTACGGCAAATGTCGGGCATCGGAATTCATGGCTGGAGTTATGCGCAGTCATGTTTGTTGATCAGCGTGACTTGTGAGCACCCGGCAGGTGATACCACCTGGCAGCACTTTACCCCGCAAGGTCCGCGTGCGTTTCTGCCGCTTTACGATAATCATGCTTCACTGGTCTGGTATGACTCGGCAGCTCGTATTCGTCAATTGCAGGCGATGGCGCTACCGCAGTTAGAAAAGGAGATCGCCACCCATTTCCCGGCGCGTTTAGAGCGCTTCAACGCTCATGCGGCGGGCGGTTTCCCGCTGGTTCGGCGTCACGCTACCCGCTATGTCCTGCCTGGATTAGCACTGGTGGGCGATGCCGCACATACCATTAATCCGCTGGCAGGGCAGGGTGTGAATCTGGGGTATCGGGATATTGATGCGTTACTTGATGTGTTGAGCGACGCTCGCAGCAATGCCGAAGACTGGGCTTCTGAACGCGTATTACGGCGTTATCAGGCCAAACGGCGCAATGATAATTTGCTGATGCAAAGCGGTATGGATCTTTTTTATTTTACGTTCAGCAATCGCCTGCCGCCGCTGAAGTTTGTACGCAATTTAGGGCTGATCGTTGCGGAACATTCTGGTGTGCTGAAACGTCAGGCTTTACGTTATGCCCTGGGGCTTTAATCTCAGCTTTGGCAGGAAAAGATGCTGCAGTGATAGCATTAGGCCAGCACTGGCGCGACAGGGGTTCCTCTCCCGGTGCTCTGGCCGGGCCATAATGGATTGAGCTGCTTCGCTCTTCAGACGCACCAATCCTGACCTGCAAACCTGAATAGGGCTGTTGCAAAATACGGCTGAGCTTGCATTAAGGTGATAAACCCGAGGCTGAGAAGTAGAGCCTCTGGCAATCCAGAACGGCAAAAACAACAAAGCCCGCAGAAGCGGGCTTTGTTATGCAATTTGGCTGGGGTGCAGGGATTCGAACCCCGGAATGCTGGTATCAGAAACCAGTGCCTTACCGCTTGGCGACACCCCAATGGTGTTAAATCAAATTGTCTTTTGTATGGCTGGGGTGCAGGGATTCGAACCCCGGAATGCTGGTATCAGAAACCAGTGCCTTACCGCTTGGCGACACCCCAAGAAAATGGTGGCTACGACGGGAATCGAACCTGTGACCCCAGCATTATGAGTGCTGTGCTCTAACCAGCTGAGCTACGTAGCCAAATTGTACTGCTGTTCGATGATGGCTGGGATACCTGGATTCGAACCAGGGAATGCCGGTATCAAAAACCGGTGCCTTACCGCTTGGCGATATCCCATTCGTCGACTCGCATCCGCGAGAAAACATCGAAAATTGGCTGGGGTACCTGGATTCGAACCAGGGAATGCCGGTATCAAAAACCGGTGCCTTACCGCTTGGCGATACCCCATCCACGCTGCCGAATCATGAAATGGTGCGGGAGGCGAGACTTGAACTCGCACACCTTGCGGCGCCAGAACCTAAATCTGGTGCGTCTACCAATTTCGCCACTCCCGCAAAAAAGATGGTGGCTACGACGGGAATCGAACCTGTGACCCCAGCATTATGAGTGCTGTGCTCTAACCAGCTGAGCTACGTAGCCATCTTTTTTCGCGCTACCTTCATCGGCGTTGCGGGGCGCATTATGCGGAGTTGACTACACAGCGTCAACAAATTTTTTGCCGTTTTTCGCCTTAAGGCACCTGTTTGTCTGGCTTATAACCAGGCTGCTGATTTATTCGGCAATTATTCCGCGCTTACAAGGTTCCAGACAAAAAAATGGGCCATTAAAGGCCCATTTGCCAGTATATGGCGGTGCTTATTGATAAGCAGACTGATGGACACCAACTGCACGACCTGATGGATCGTCCATAGTTTTAAAGGCTTCATCCCATTCAATGGCTTTCGCAGACGAGCAGGCGACAGAAGGGCCTCCCGGAACACACTCAGCGGCGCTTGGCAGCGGGAACAGCTCTTCGAAGATCTCACGGTAGAGATACGCTTCTTTTGAGTTCGGCGTGTTGAACGGGAAACGGAAATGCGCCGTTGCCAGTTGTTGATCGCTGATTTGTTGAGCAGCTACCTCTTTCAGACTGTCGATCCAGCTGTAACCTACGCCATCAGAGAACTGTTCTTTCTGACGCCACGCCACGCTTTCAGGCAGATAAGAAGAGAAGCATTCGCGCAGGATATGTTTCTCCATTTTACCGTTGCTGCCACACATTTTGTCTTTTGGGTTGATGCGCATTGCAACGTCGAGGAATTTCTTATCCAGGAACGGAACACGTGCCTCCACACCCCAGGCAGACATTGCTTTATTAGCACGCGCGCAGTCAAACATATGCAGCGCCAACAGTTTGCGTACGTTCTCTTCATGGAATTCTTTCGCGTTCGGCGCTTTATGGAAGTAGAGATACCCTCCAAACACTTCGTCCGCACCTTCACCCGACAGCACCATTTTGATGCCCATCGCTTTAATCTTACGTGACATTAAATACATCGGCGTAGAGGCGCGGATAGTGGTGACATCGTAAGTTTCGATGTGATAAATCACATCACGAATCGCATCCAGACCTTCCTGCACGGTGAAATGAATTTCGTGATGCACAGTACCAAGATGATCGGCAACGGCTTTTGCTGCTTTCAGGTCAGGTGAACCTTCCAGGCCCACCGCGAAAGAGTGCAGCTGTGGCCACCAGGCGTCGCTTTTGTCCTGATCTTCAATACGTTTCGCCGCATAACGCTTAGTGACCGCAGAAATGATAGAAGAATCAAGCCCACCAGACAGCAGTACGCCGTAAGGGACATCAGACATCAGATGGCTTTTCACGGACTCTTCCAGCGCATGTTTCAGGCCAGCAGCATCAGTTTCGTTGTGCTCAACGTTTTTATATTCCATCCAGTCGCGCTGCCAGTAACGACGAATTTCACCCTCGGTGCTGGAAAGGTAGCTTCCCGGCGGGAATTCTTTAATTGAGCGACAAACCGGCACCAGGGCTTTCATTTCTGACGCAACATACAGGTTGCCATGCTCATCATTACCCATGTAAAGCGGGATGATACCGATATGATCGCGACCAATCAGATAGGTGTTTTTCACACTGTCATACAGGATGAAAGCGAACATGCCTTCCAGATCGTCCAGAAAATCGACGCCTTTTTCCTGATAAAGCGCCAGGATAACTTCACAGTCAGAACCGGTCTGGAATTGGTAGCGATCGCTCAACTCGGCGCGCAAAGCCTGATGGTTATAGATTTCGCCGTTAACAGCCAGCACGTGGGTGTGATCAGCGTTATACAGCGGTTGCGCACCGTTGTTAACGTCAACAATTGAGAGACGTTCATGTGCAAGAATCGCATGATCATCAGCATAAACGCCTGACCAGTCTGGTCCGCGATGACGCATCAAACGTGAACATTCCAGCGCTTTCTTGCGCAGCTCAGCAGGATCGGTCTTCAGATCCAACACACCAAAAATAGAACACATAACTGACTCCTGAACTTACCTGACGGCGATATTATCTTTCGTATTTGCCGCAGCCGGTCGCTGCGTGATGTATAAGAAAATGCGCTATTTCATGCATTCAATGCAAGCAGAATCACCATTTACTGACAAAAAGTTGTTCGCAACCGGCGAGATTTAAATATTCAACAATAGAATAGCGGTTTATTTGATGGATCGACAATAAAACAAAATAAGTGATGGTTATTTAATCAGTGCAGCAGGCGATCGGCGGGAAAAGCGGTGACGCACTGTACGTTATATACGGCGCGTCATACGAGGAAAGCATTAAAACAGGTCAATATCCGCGACAGAGGGGTAAATCCAGTCTGGACGAAAAGGCATGGCGTCAATGTCGCTTAAGGTTGAGACACCCGACAGCACTAACACCGTTTCGAGGCCAGCCTGGAAGCCAGCCAAAATGTCAGTACGCAGGTTATCTCCTACAATCACCGTCTCTTCAGAATGGGCCTGCATTTTATTGAGTGCAGCGCGCATGATGTATGGGCTTGGTTTACCAACATAAAAAGGACGGCGACCGGAAATCGTCTCGATTCCGGCGCAGAGAGCGCCACAGGCAGGGACAAAACCGCGAGCATGCGTATCTGGGTTAGTGGCGATAAAGCGCGCGCCACTGGCAACAAAGAAGGCGGCTTTATGCATCATATCCCAGTTAAAGGAGCGCGTTTCGCCAACGATAACAAAGTCTGGATTAACATCAGTGATGGTGAATCCCGCTTTGTACAACTCATGTATGAGTGCGCCTTCGCCAATCACATACGCTTTCTTGCCTTCCTGACGACGCAAAAAATCTGCGGTTGCCATCGCGGAAGTGTAAAAAACCGAATCCGGCACCTCAACACCCGCTGAAGCAAATCGGTTCGCCAGATCCTGAGCCGTTTGAGACGGATAATTGGTAAGCACCACCAGCGGCATCTCTTTTTGCAAGATGCGTTGCAGAAATTCCTGCGCGCCGGGTATAGCGGTATTGTCGTGCATCAGCACGCCATCAATATCACAGATTACGCTTTTAATGGTCATAGTTCGTTCCGAAGCTGTCTGCCAGAACAGCAGGTTCAACCTGATCTTCCAGAAGATGCTGTAACAGGATGCCGTTAAGCATGGCACGTTTTGCCAGCGCAAAAGCACCGATTGCTGAACGATGATCCAGTTGAGATCGCACCACCGGCAAATTTTTGCGAAACGCATTTAGCGCCTGAGTGTTGATACAACCTTCAATTGCAGGCAGCAGCACTTTTTCTGCGTCGGTGATTTCACCGGCCAGCACCACTTTTTGCGGATTAAACAGGTTGATGGCGATCGCAATGGCTTTGCCTAAATAACGGCCTACATATTCGATCACTTCACAAGCCAACGCATCACCCTGATTTGCCGCTTTGCAAATCTGCGGCATATGACAATCGTCTGGCGTTAATACGCTGGGATAACCCTGCTGCAACAGATGACGCACCCGATTTTCAATTGCACCATTTGCTGCGATGGTTTCAAGGCAGCCGAAATTGCCGCAATGACAACGTTCGCCCAGGGGATCAACCTGAATATGGCCAATCTCGCCGACATTGCCATTGCTGCCAAGAAAGATATGCCCGTTGGCGATGATGCCTGCGCCAGTACCACGATGCAAACGCACCAGAATAGAGTCGGCACAATCGCGACTTGCACCCAAATAGTGCTCGGCGAGCGCCAGACTACGAATATCGTGACCGACAAAACTGGTTACGTTAAAGCGTTTCTTCAGGTTAGCAACCAGTGGCCAGTGACTGACAGAAATATGCGGCATATAACGAATCACGCCGTTAAAAGGATCAACCAGTCCGGGAATAATCACGGATATGGCAATCAGCTCGCGGATTTTACGCTGATGAAGCGCCATAAAGTCAGTAATCGTATTGAAGAGCGCATGCTCCAGCGTTTCCTGGGTGCGTTCAGGCAATGCATAGTCTTCCTGCGCCAGCGATTTACCACTCAGATCAAACAGCGTGAGTGTGGCATCGTTACGCCCCAGGCGAATGCCGATAGTATGAAAATGGCGGGTTTCAGTAATGATGGAAATCGCGCGGCGTCCGCCGGTGGACGCTTGTTGGTCCACCTCTTTAATCAGGCCGCGCTCAATGAGCTGACGGGTAATTTTTGTGACGCTGGCGGGGGCAAGCTGGCTCAGTTCAGCGATTTGTATGCGTGAAATCGGCCCTTGTTGATCGATTAGCCGATAAACGGCTGCGCTGTTGAGTTGCTTGACAAGATCGACATTTCCTATTTGTGTCTGGCCGCCAGTAGTCATTCAGTGCTTACTCGCTCAGGACGTCGTCTCCGTTGACTAACGTCTTAATAATTTTAAAGTCACGTGTAAACACAGTCAGGTTTGCGATTTTTCCTGCTTCGATCGTACCTAACCGTTTTTCCACACCCATCGCTCGTGCCGGATAAAGTGTCGCCATGCGCAGCGCTTCATCTAAGGCAATGCCAGCATGTTCGATGCTGTTTTGTACCGCTTCGATCATGGTCAATGCAGAGCCGCTCAGCGTACCGTTCTCATCTACACACAGGCCGTCACGATAGTATATTGTTTTGCCGGCAAAAATGAACTTATCGATATTTGCCCCAGCCGGTGCGGTGGCATCGGTGACGAGTACCAGTTTGTCGCCTTTGATGCGTTTTGCATTGCGCACGTTAGCGTAATGGACGTGCAGACCATCCGCAATGATGCCGCAGTATACATCAGGCGAATCAAACAGCGCACCGATTAGGCCAGGTTCACGTCCGGAGAAAGCGGGCATGGCATTATACAGATGGGTTGCGAATGTAATGCCTGCGGCGAAACCGGTTCGGGCCTCTTCATAAGTGGCATTTGAATGGCCTGCTGAGACGATAATGCCCGCTTCAGTCAACTGGCGAATAACATCCTGACCGGCGTTTTCCGGCGCCAGCGTGACTTTGGTAATGACGTCAGCATTTTCACAAAGGAACTGAACTACCTGCGCATCGGGCAAGCGGATGAGTGCAGGGTTGTGGGTGCCTTTTTTGGCGGTGCTTAACCACGGCCCTTCCAGATGCAAACCCAGCGCCTGATTTTGATGGGTCTTCAGATAGCTGCGCATGGTTTCAACCGCGCGCTTCATGAGTTCATCGCTGCTGGTGATTAAGGTTGGTAAGAAGCTGGTGCAGCCTGATTTTTCATTGGCGCGCTGCATGATTTCCAGTGTTTCAATAGTGAGCGCATTAATGTCATCGTTGAACTGCACACCCCCGCAACCGTTGAGTTGAAGATCGATAAAACCGGGAGCGATGATGGCACCTGAAACATCGCGCTTTTCTATGTCCGCGGGTAGCGCTTCATAAGGGCACACGCGCTCAATTTTACCCTCAGCAATAACCACGGCATGGTTGTCCAGAATTTCGTGGCCGCTGTAAATGCGACCGCTAACTAATGCGTACATCTTTCTTCTCCCGGCTGGGTCTGCTGTTATTCGATTCTCAGCAGACATCTGCAATTAAACACCTTTCATATTTTCCGCTTCCATCTCGCGGAAATATTTAACCGTTTTCACTTTCAGTTCCATTGTGGCGGGTTCGTCACACACCACGACGGCTTTTGGATGCAACTGTAGGCAGCTGATAGTCCACATATGGTTAACGTTGCCTTCAACTGCGGCTTGCAGCGCCTGTGACTTGATGTGGCCGGTCACCAGAATCATCACTTCTTCGGCTTCCAGCAACGTTCCTACGCCAACGGTCAGGGCATATTTTGGCACCTGATCGATGTCGCCATCAAAGAAGCGAGAATTTGCTACGCGAGTATCATGCGTCAGCGTTTTTATGCGCGTGCGAGAAGCCAGAGATGATGCGGGTTCGTTAAAGGCGATATGACCGTCATTACCGACGCCGCCCATAAACAGGTGAATGTTGCCCAGTGCGCGAATTTTCTCTTCATACTGGCGACATTCTGCATCAACGTCTGGCGCGTTACCATTCAGAAGGTTGATGTTTTCTGGTTGAATATCAATATGATCGAAAAAATTACGATACATAAAGCTATGGTAGCTTTCGGGATGTTCTTTCGGTAAGCCAACATATTCATCCATGTTGAAAGTGACAACGTGTTTGAAACTAACCTGGCCCGCTTTATGCATCTCAATAAGGTGTTTATACGCTTCCAGCGGCGTGCCGCCGGTTGGCAAACCGAGAACAAAAGGGCGGTCGGCGCTGGGTTTGAAGGTATTGATGCGGTCAACAATATGGCGTGCAGCCCACTTACCAACCTGGGTTGGCGTGGCCAGGGGAATCAGTCTCATGTTTCACCTCAGTTAAAAATTGGAAAGGATAAACGCTATACCGCTGTGCTAATAATCAGCCTAAACTGATTATGCGTTAACGCTATGGTAATCCTTTGTCTCGATAATTTGTAGCATAAAATAAGTTTGGCGTGATAGCCATACGAAGCCATACGCAGTGATGTTTTTTGGTGATAAAAATCACAGACGGGACGGTTTTAATTTGTGGGGCGAATTAAATTGTCATTACACTGCGCAGCGGAAAGAAAAATAGCATTACCGATCTTTGCTGCTGACAAAAAAACAGTAAGCGGTAGCAAAGCAATAAGCGTGTCTCACTAGGGGGTAGGGCAAATGTTAGGTTATTTACAAAAGGTTGGCCGCGCGCTCATGGTGCCGGTAGCGACCCTGCCAGCGGCAGCAATCTTAATGGGGGTAGGTTACTGGCTTGATCCCGACAGCTGGGGCGCAGGCAATGCGCTGGCGGCGTTATTGATCAAATCTGGCGCTGCTATCATCGAAAATATGTCTGTGCTGTTTGCCATTGGGGTGGCTTACGGCATGTCAAAAGACAAAGACGGGGCAGCCGCATTGACAGGTTTTGTCGGTTTTCTGGTGGTAACCACGCTTTGTTCACCGGCTGCGGTAGCTATGATACAGAAAATGCCGGTAGAGCAGGTTCCCGCCGCGTTTGGCAAAATCAATAACCAGTTTGTCGGCATCCTTGTCGGTATCCTGTCGGCAGAAGTGTATAACCGCTTCAGTCACGTAGAACTGCCAAAAGCGCTCTCCTTTTTTAGCGGGCGTCGGCTGGTGCCGATTTTGGTCTCTTTCCTGATGATCCTGGTCGCGTTCATTCTGATGTATATCTGGCCCATTATTTTTGGCGGCCTGGTTAATTTTGGTGAACACATCCAGAAACTGGGTTCGGTTGGCGCGGGTGTCTACGCCTTCTTTAACCGCTTATTGATTCCGGTTGGCCTGCATCATGCCCTGAATTCGGTGTTCTGGTTTGACGTGGCTGGCATTAACGATATTCCGAAATTCCTTGGTGGCGCGCAATCGCTGGCCGATGGCTCTGCAACGGTCGGTATTACCGGACGCTATCAGGCTGGCTTCTTCCCTATTATGATGTTTGGTCTGCCAGGGGCTGCGCTGGCCATTTATCATTGCGCACGTCCCGAAAATCGCGCCAAAATCGGTGGGATTATGCTGGCTGCGGCTTTTGCTTCTTTCTTTACCGGCATTACGGAGCCGCTGGAATTCTCTTTCATGTTTGTGGCGCCGGTACTTTATGTCATTCATGCCGTATTGACCGGGATTTCAGTTTTCATCGCTGCCAGTATGCATTGGATTGCCGGTTTTGGTTTCAGTGCCGGATTAGTGGATCTGGTTCTGTCTACGCGTAACCCACTGGCAACGCATTGGTACATGCTGATTCCACAAGGCCTGCTCTTCTTCATCCTTTACTATGTGGTATTCCGTTTTACTATCCAGAAATTCAATCTGTTAACACCAGGCCGTGAGCTGGCGGTCACCGGTGATGAAAAGGATGGTTATGACGTTAACGTAGATAAAACAGAAGCGGGTGAAAATGCTACGGAATCTCTGGCGCGCCGCTATATTGGTGCGATCGGCGGTTCAGACAACCTGACCAATATTGATGCCTGTATTACACGTTTACGCCTGAACGTTAAAGATTCGGCGCAAATTAATGAAGGCGTGGCTAAACGGCTGGGCGCTTCTGGCGTGATTCGACTGAATAAACAAAGCGTGCAAATTATTGTGGGAACGCAAGCTGAAAGCATTGCGTCTGCGATGAAACGGGTGCTAACCAAAGGTCCGGTATCCGCCACAGCGAGCAGCATTAGCGCCCCTGCAATGCCAGAGGTCAAACCACAGGCCATACTCAACAGCGAGAAACAGGTCATTGCTGCGCTGGTCGCCCCGGTAAGTGGTGAAATTATTGCTCTGGATGCAGTGCCGGATGACGCTTTCGCCAGTAAAGCCGTTGGAGAAGGGCTGGCTATCCAGCCGACCGGTAAAATGGTGGTTGCGCCGATTGCCGGAACGATTGTGAAAATCTTCACTACCAATCATGCGTTCTGCCTTGAAACCGATAACGGCGTTGAAATTATTGTGCATATGGGACTGGATACCGTGGCGCTGGAAGGCAAAGGTTTTACGCGGCTGGTAGAAGAGGGCGCCACTGTGGTTGCCGGACAGCCGGTGCTGGAAATGGACCTTGAGTTCCTCAATGCGCATGCGCGTTCAATGATAAGCCCGGTTGTAGTGAGTAATAGCGATGACTTTGCCGGGCTGAATTTGCTGGCAAGCGGACACGTTGTTGCAGGCGAAACCCGACTCTATGAAGTAAAAGGCTAAATACTTCATGGTATAACCTCAAAGGCAGGACGCGATTCCTGCCTTTTTTGATTTAAACGCTTAACAAACGGTTGTTTCCCTTCGACGCTTTGTGGATCATACTCCGTTACTTTGTGGTACAAATCACCCGCTATTCGTATTGAGGATTTTGTGATGAGTGAGGCTGAAGCCCGCCCAACTAACTTTATTCGTCAGATCATTGACGAAGATTTAGCGAGCGGCAAGCACAGCAGCGTGCACACCCGTTTTCCGCCAGAACCAAATGGTTATTTGCATATTGGTCATGCTAAATCGATCTGCCTGAACTTTGGTATCGCCCAGGATTATCAAGGGCAATGCAATCTGCGTTTTGACGACACGAATCCGGTCAAAGAAGATATGGAGTTCGTTGAATCTATTAAGCATGACGTGCAATGGTTGGGTTTTGAATGGAGTGGTAAGGTTTGTTACTCCTCAGACTACTTCGATCAGCTTTATAACTATGCGGTTGAACTCATCCAAAAAGGTCTGGCTTACGTTGATGAACTCACGCCAGAACAGATTCGCGAATACCGCGGCACGTTGACGGCGCCGGGCAAAGACAGCCCTTATCGCGATCGCAGCATTGAAGAAAACCTCGCGCTATTTGAGAAAATGCGTAACGGCGGATTTGAAGAAGGTAAAGCCTGCCTGCGCGCCAGGATTGATATGGCGTCAAGCTTTATCGTGATGCGCGATCCGGTGCTGTATCGCATTAAATTTGCCGATCACCATCAGACCGGCAGTAAGTGGTGCATCTATCCGATGTATGACTTTACCCACTGTATTTCCGATGCGCTGGAAGGCATCACCCATTCACTGTGTACGCTGGAGTTCCAGGACAATCGCCGCCTCTATGACTGGGTTCTGGATAACATCACGATTCCGGTGCATCCACGGCAATACGAGTTTTCGCGTCTGAATCTGGAATATGCCGTGATGTCGAAGCGTAAACTGACTCAGCTGGTGAATGAAAAGCACGTAGAAAGCTGGGACGATCCGCGTATGCTGACCGTTTCGGGCCTGCGTCGTCGTGGTTACACCGCGGCATCCATTCGTGAGTTTTGTCGTCGCATCGGGGTGACTAAGCAAGACAATATCGTTGAGATGGCATCGCTTGAATCTTGTATTCGTGACGATCTTAATGAGAACGCGCCACGTGCAATGGCGGTGCTGGATCCACTGAAGGTCGTGATTGAAAACCTGCCTGCAGGGCATAACGAAAACATCAGTATGCCGAATCATCCAAATAAAGCGGAAATGGGCACGCGTGAAGTGCCGTTTAGCCGTGAAATTTGGATTGATCGTGCTGACTTCCGTGAGGAAGCGAACAAGCAATACAAGCGTCTGGTGTTGGGTAAAGAGGTACGTCTGCGTAATGCTTACGTCATTCGCGCGGAACGTGTCGCAAAAGATGAAGAAGGTAAGATTACCTGCATCTATTGCACCTGTGATGTAGATACACTGGGCAAAGACCCTGCAGACGGTCGAAAAGTTAAAGGTGTGATTCATTGGGTTTCAGTCGATCACGCACTGCCTGCAGAATTCCGTCTTTATGATCGCCTGTTTAGTGTGCCAAATCCGGCGGCTGCAGAGGATTTTCTTTCGACCATCAACCCAAATTCGCTGGAAATTAAACAGGGTTTTGTCGAGCCAGGCTTGAAAAATGTGGAAGCGACTTCACCCTATCAATTTGAGCGTGAAGGTTATTTCTGCGCTGACAGCTCTTACTCAAAACCTTCTCAACTGGTGTTTAACCGCACAGTGGGGCTGCGTGATACCTGGGCAAAAACTGGCGATTAAAGTTTTTCATCGCTGACATTACAAAAAAACAAAAGGGCGAATAATCGCCCTTTTTTATGGCTGTAATTTTTGTCAATGCAGCCGTTTATGCTGACATACAGAAATTGCTCATTTTGGGCAAAATTGTGAGAAATGCGAGTTTAGTAAAATTAATCTATTACAGGATGTGAAATGATGATTTTCAGGTAGGCTATGCGCTTTAGAGCGTTGCTATGCGGGTTTTAAAAGGAAAATAAATGACCGATATCGCCCAGGAAGCCAAACACAGTGTTGTTGTTTTACATCAATTAATTGAACGTATTTTCAGCCGGTCTGCAATAGTTGATGACAGCTTTCAGCTCTTACTTTCCCATTTCCATCCTGATTTTTGCATGATAACGCCACAAGGAAAACAGCTAAATTTAAATGAGGTTGAAGAACTATTTTATCAGCTGCAAGGGCAGCGTGAGGGAATGCGTATTGCTACCAGCGAGCATGTGATCATTTCGCAACATATGAATGAAATCACCATCCAGTATCGTGAACTGCAAATGATGAACGGTAAAAATCAGAGCCGCATCTCACTGGCAATCCTTGATTGCAGCACTTCTATTCCGCGCTGGCGCTACCTGCAGGAAACGCTCGTTGCCTGACGTTCAGACAGAAAAAAAGCCGGTTAAAACCGGCTTTTTCATAGGGCTGCATGGCACGTTTATTTATCGTGAAGCGTTTCGTCTTCACGGCAGTCACCCAGCGAGCAGTGACCATAGAGATACAGGCTGTGGTTCGTTAATTTAATGCCGTGGCGCGTGGCGATTTCATGTTGACGGGTCTCAATAGACTCATCACTGAACTCGATGACTTTGCCGCAGTCCAGGCAGATCAGATGATCATGATGATGCTGTTGCGTCAGCTCAAAGACAGATTTACCGCCTTCAAAGTTATGACGCGTCACGATGCCCGCATCATCGAACTGGTTCAAAACGCGGTAAACGGTCGCTAAACCAATCTCTTCGCCCATATCAATCAGGCGTTTATATAGATCTTCCGCACTGACGTGATGGCATTCAGGTTCCTGAAGCACTTCCAGAATTTTCAGTCTGGGCAGCGTGACTTTCAGGCCAGCCTTCTTTAATGCGGTATTGTTGTCAGTCATGCGGATTTTGTCCTGTTACTTTAATCACTTTTGTGGCGCTTGGCCTTGAATGTCGATCTACACCCATTCTCATTTGCGTCTCATTATAGAACTGAAGCAGCGAAATGAAAACCGAGGGGAAATGCGGGAAATCACCGTTAGCTGTAAGGCATGTACCGAGCCGGGGAATTTCTGCAGGGTTCTGTTAACATTTCGTTCAGCCTCATTTCTTATCCAGAAAAATAAGCGGATGACCGATAGGGGTATTCTACAGGTTAAACGAAGAAAGTTAAAAAAATGTGGCTATTATTTCTATAGGAATTTTCTTTGGCTCAATGTGAGCCAGCGCCCACATTGAGTCAGAGAAGCTTTACGCTTCGATAATTTCTTTGAGCTGAAGCTCGTCAAAAATCTGCTTAACCCATTTATCAACGCGTTCGTTAGTTAGTTCTGGCTGACGGTCTTCGTCGATAGTCAGACCGAGGAAGTTTTTATCGTCAGCCAGGCCCTTAGATGCTTCGAAGTGATAGCCTTCGGTTGGCCAGTGCCCAACAATGATAGCGCCGTTCGGTTCGATGATGTCACGAATGGTGCCCATCGCATCACAGAAATATTCTGCATAATCTTCCTGATCGCCACAACCAAACAGGGCGACCAGCTTACCGTTGAAATCGATCTCTTCCAGCGTGGGGAAAAAGTCATCCCAGTCGCACTGCGCTTCGCCATAATACCAGGTTGGGATGCCCAGCAGCAGGATGTCAAACGCTTCCAGATCTTCTTTGGTGCTTTTTGCGATGTCGTGCACTTCAGCAACGTCTTTACCCAGCTGTTTCTGGATCATTTTTGCAATGTTTTCGGTGTTGCCGGTATCGCTGCCAAAGAAGATGCCTACGATTGCCATGGGTAAAATAACCTCTTAAATCCTGATGATGAGTTGTGTGCTAAAGCAGCACATTTCTGCGAATAATAGCAGACGAGGCAAAAGCGCGGAACTCGTAAAGCCGCGACATTTGTTTCTGCGTGCGTTTTGTTGGCTTCAGTCCAGCTTGAGTTGTGCCAGCAACATCTGTTCGATCAGTTCGCTGCGGCTGAGGTTACGTTGTTCCGCCAGGGTATTCAGCGCCTCAACGGCTTCACGGTTCATTTTCAGTTCGACACGGCGTAGCCCGCGCCCTTTGTCACGTTTCAGTTGATTGCGTTTATTGATACGCAGTTGTTCATCGCGCGAAAGCGGGCTGGTTTTAGGGCGACCGGGTCGACGCTCCTCAGCAAACAGATCGAGCGTGGTGCGGTCAGTGTGTTCTTTTGCCATGGCTTAATGAAACTGAATGGGCGCGAGCTCAGGCCGCGCAGATTATAAATTATTGGCGCTTACCGCGACAAAAATGATCGGCGGCAAATTTTTAGCGCGCCATCATACTCCACGCTAACCGCGTGCGCCAATCCTAAACTTTTGCTGACAGGTATTTGCTTTTAAAGCGCAAAAAAACGGCGGATGCTGCGCAAAACAGCATCAGGCTTCTCGGCATGGACCCAATGTCCTGCGCCATTGATGACATGTGCCTGCGCTGCCGGAAACTGTTTTAATAATGTGTCGCGATATTGATTATCCAGATAGGCAGAATCACCGCCGCGAATAAATAAAACCGAATGCGGCCACGCTGGGATCTCCTGCCAGCCAGTAATGGTCGCGTAATTGTCCCACAGCACCGGCACGTTGAAGCGCCATTTACCGTCATGAAATGATTTGAGAATGAACTGAATCACGCCCTCTTCATTAATCACGTTGCGCATTATCCTGGCGGTTTCACTACGACGTGTAACGCCGGCTTTATTCACCGCGCGGATAGCGGCAAAAACGTCATCATGGCGGCGGGTTTGATAGTCAACCGGCGCGATGTCAATCATGACTAATTGTTCAATACGTTCAGGAGCCAGCGCGCTCAGCGCCATGGCAATTTTGCCACCCATCGAATGCCCGATAACCGACACACGATCAATGTCATGGGCGTCCAGCGTGTCGAACATGTCCTGCGCCATGACAGCGTAGTTCATCTCTTCAGATCGCGGTGACAGGCCATGATTCCGGACATCAACCTGAATTAATGGGCGATCGTCCTTTAAACCCCGCGCCAGCACGCCAAGATTGTCGAGGCTACCAAAAAGGCCGTGAATAAGCAGGACGGGTAAGGAATCAGCAGTTGATTGTTCAGTTTGCAGACGGGCGTTCAAAATCATGGCAAAGTTCTTAAGTTTGAGACCTAAGCTTAGGTTATCATGGATTCACCTTTTTAGGCGCGCCGGTTCCGGCGGCATTAGGACATATTCTGACTTTTGCCCATAAACCGTTTGAACGCTAACAGCCCGCCTGAATTTAACTTTATAATCCTCATGTTAGAACCCGCTCACATTTCGGAACGCCAAATTTTGCTAAGGGCTTTTCAGGAAACAGGTGGTTCTGTCATGGGTAAGAACCGTACGGAATAAGATGAAAACGATCGAAGTTGACGAAGAGCTCTACCGTTATATTGCCAGCCACACGCAACATATTGGCGAAAGCGCATCGGATATTCTGCGTCGCATGCTGAAGTTCACCGCCGGTCAAACTGCGGCAGCTGCGCAAACCGCAGCGAATACTGAAGGCAAAGAGGCACAGTCCGTGCGTGCCGAATTGCGTCCGCAGGATCGCGTGCGTGCGATGCGTGAACTAATGCTTTCCGATGAATATGCGGAGCAGAAGCGCGCGGTTAACCGCTTTATGCTGATTTTGTCAACGCTCTATCGTTTAGATACGAAAGCGTTTGCCGAGGCAACCGCCTCACTGCAAGGCCGCACCCGCGTATACTTTGCAGGCGATGAGCACACGCTGTTGCAGAACGGCACCCATACGAAGCCAAAACATGTTCCTGGCACGCCGTACTGGGTGATCACCAATACTAATACCGGTCGCAAAAGCAGCATGGTCGAACACATTATGCTGTCGATGCAGTTCCCACAGGAACTGACAGAGAAAGTTTGCGGCACCATTTAAACTGAAGCGTCAGGGAGAAGCGCCAATGGCCAATCACCCCCGTGCCGGGCAGCCCGCCCAGCAGAGCGATTTGATTAACGTTGCACAATTAACATCACAGTATTATGTCCTGAAGCCCGATGTGGCGAACCCGGAACATGCAGTGAAATTTGGCACATCAGGCCATCGCGGTAGCGCAGGACGGCAAAGCTTCAATGAGTTGCACATTTTGGCAATTGCCCAGGCGATTGCTGAAGAGCGTAAAAAGAATGGCGTTACGGGTCCATGCTACGTAGGTAAAGATACCCACGCGCTTTCTGAGCCAGCGATTTTGTCTGTGCTGGAAGTGCTGGCCGCCAACGGCGTTGACGTCATTGTGCAGCAGGAAAATGGCTACACGCCAACGCCGGCGATCTCCAACGCTATTCTCGAACACAATAAGTCAGGCGGCGCGCTGGCTGATGGTATCGTGATTACGCCTTCACACAATCCTCCTGAAGATGGGGGGATCAAATACAACCCGCCAAATGGTGGGCCAGCGGATACTAATGTCACTAAAGTGGTAGAAGATCGTGCTAACCAGTTGCTTAAAGACGGCCTGAAAGACGTTAAACGGCTGCCATTACATGAAGCGCTGGCAAGCGGACATATTGTCGAAAAAGATTTGATCCAGCCATACGTTGAAGGCTTGGCGCAGGTTATCGACTTTGCAGCCATTCAGAAAGCTGGCCTGAAAATTGGCGTCGATCCGCTTGGCGGTTCCGGTATGGCTTACTGGCAACGCATTGCTGAGCACTACCGATTAGATCTGACCATTGTGAACGATGCGATCGATCAAACCTTCCGCTTTATGCACCTTGATAAAGATGGCGTGGTGCGTATGGACTGCTCTTCTGAGTGCGCAATGGCGGGACTGCTGGCTTACCGCGACAAATTCGATTTGGCGTTTGGTAACGATCCCGACTACGACCGTCACGGCATTGTCACGCCAGCAGGCTTGATGAACCCAAACCATTACCTGGCGGTGGCGATCAACTATTTATTCCAGAACCGTCCGCAATGGGGCAGTGATGTTGCTGTCGGTAAAACCCTGGTGTCTAGCGCCATGATTGACCGTGTGGTTAACGACATCGGCCGCAAACTGGTTGAAGTACCGGTTGGTTTCAAATGGTTTGTCGATGGTCTCTATGACGGCAGCTTTGGCTTTGGTGGCGAAGAGAGTGCGGGGGCTTCTTTCCTGCGTTTCGATGGTACCGCATGGTCAACTGACAAAGACGGCATCATCATGTGCTTGCTGGCAGCCGAAATTACCGCGGTAACCGGCAAGAATCCACAGCAGCATTATGATGAGCTGGCCGAACGTTTTGGAGCGCCGAGTTATAACCGTTTGCAGGCACCTGCAACATCAGCTCAGAAAGCTGCACTCTCAAAACTGTCACCGGAAATGGTCAGCGCCGATACGCTGGCGGGTGATCCCATCGCTGCACGTTTAACCGCAGCGCCAGGAAATGGTGCTTCAATCGGTGGTCTGAAAGTGATGACAGAAAATGGCTGGTTTGCAGCACGTCCTTCAGGCACTGAAGACGCTTATAAAATCTATTGTGAAAGTTTCCTTGGCGCAGAACATCGGGCACAAATCGAGAAAGAAGCAGTAGAAATTGTCAGCGAAGTGCTGAAAAACGCCTGATAAACGCTGTTCTAAAAAAGCGCCTTTCAGGCGCTTTTTTTATGTCATAAAACCGTAGCCCCGGCGGTAGTCATATCCAGGGCATCCGCTGTTAGTCCTGGCGTGAGGATAACCATCCGGAGAGCAAGCCTGACTCAGTTTACCCGGTTTTTTCTGCCATCACTGGCAAAGCATCGTCAAATCTGGCGTTCTGAGCCTTTAAGTATGGCCACTTTCCGCTATCTTTAAACTTATACAACTCTCCAGAAGGTGTATAAGTATGAGTGAGAAAATTCCTGTCGGAATCAGTGCTTGTCTGCTGGGGGATAACGTCCGTTTTGATGGGAGCCACCAGCGATTAACCTTCGCAACGGAACAGCTGATGCCGTTTGTGCGCTTCGAGTCCATTTGCCCAGAGATAGCCATTGGGCTGCCTGCGCCACGACCCGCGTTGCGTCTGGTAAAGCAACAGGATGACGAATTACACCTTTGTTTCAGTAAAGACGGCGGTGAAAATGTCACGCAGGCGATGCGCAGCTGGTCAGCGGAGCGGGTGAAATCGCTGCATCATCTTTGCGGTTATATCTTGTGCGCGAAATCACCCAGTTGTGGAATGGAACGCGTACGCGTTTATGAGCCAGAAACCCATCACAATCGCAAAACGGGAACCGGTATTTTCACCGGCTTTTTACGTAAGGAGATGCCCTGGCTACCCCTTGAAGAAAATGGTCGGTTGCACGATGCCACATTGCGGGAAAACTTTGTTGGTCGTATTTGTGCGCTGCATGAATTTAATCAGATGTGGCAGGCAGGATTAACACGTTCCTGCCTGCTTGCCTTTCATCGCCGTTACAAGTTGCTGCTGCTGGCGCATTCGCAAGAAAAATATCGTGAGCTGGGACCTTTTGTGGCGTCAGTGAATCGATGGGATTCACTGGATGCATTTGCTTTTGAATACCGCCAACGGCTGATGGCGCTGATGTCGCATCCTGCCTCACGCCGTAATCACACCAATGTACTGATGCATGTACAAGGTTATTTCCGCCGCCAGCTTAGCTCGCCGCAGCGGCAGGAACTGGCGACGTTAATTGATCGCTATCGACAGGGTACGCAACCGTTATTGGCGCCGATCACCATTCTTAAGCACTACCTGGCAGAATATCCCCACGCATGGCTGGCCCAGCAACGTTATTTCGACCCTTATCCCGAAGCGTTATGCCTGCGTTATGGGCAATAATTCGAAAGTAAAATGCCCGCTTGAGCCTGGTTTTGCGTCTGGTCTGTCGCGGCGGTAAAGCCAGCGCGACTGCGCTGTATCGCCACGTCGAAACAGGGGAAGTACACGCTATGCCTTCCTACCTGCCACGACGCGAGGTACGCATTTTGATAAATAAGCTGAATTTATCTGCCCTTATTTGCTGGCGCGGGAAGCGATATACAGCCATCGCACGCGCATGGGCGAAGAAACAGAATAAGAAACTCGATTATCCGGCACCGATCGTAGAACATAAGGTTGCATGTAAAAAGACATCAATCGCTTTTGAGCGCGCAAAAAGGCGGCTTGAGGCGGCGAGGGAGCCGAAATGAATCATTATGAATTAGAGCACATCGTTAATCAGCAGCTGAATAGCCACACGTTTAGCGACTACGCACCAAACGGATTGCAGGTTGAAGGACGAGCTGAGGTCAAAACCATCATTACAGGTGTGACCGCGTGTCAGGCGCTGGTAGATGAAGCCGTGGCGCGTAACGCCGATGCGATTTTGGTACACCATGGCTACTTTTGGAAAAATGAATCCGCCATTATCAAAGGGATGAAGCGCAATCGGCTGCGTGCATTATTGGCTAATGACATCAATTTGTACGGCTGGCATTTGCCGCTGGATGCCCATGCACAGCTCGGCAACAACGCGCAGCTGGCAGAACTGCTGGATATTGATGTGCAGGGCGAAGTGGTGCCGCTGGTGTTCTGGGGCGAGCTGAAAACCCCGCTGAGTGGTGAAGAACTGGCCCAGCGCATTACGCAGAAACTGGGGCGACAGCCGCTACACTGCGGCGATAACGCGCCTGCGCAGATACGCCGTATTGCCTGGTGCAGCGGCGGTGGGCAAGGCTTTATCGATAATGCCGCCGCCTTTGGCGTTGATGCTTACCTCACGGGCGAAGTCTCTGAACAGACCATCCACAGCGCGCGTGAGCAAGGTCTGCATTTCTTTGCTGCGGGCCATCACGCCACCGAACGCGGCGGCATTAAAGCACTAGGGGAATGGCTGGCTGAAAGTTATGGCCTTGATGTCACTTTCATCGATATTCCCAATCCCGCTTAATTCCTTCTCAGGTCCTGTGTTTTTGCGCAGGACCTAAAACCATTGACACATCTCTGTCACTTTCGCATAACTATCTGCTTTATTCCGATAAGCAAATGCCTGCGCTGCGCATCTGTTTCCGTCAGATATGTGTTATTTCAGGTGAAATGGAGGTGGGTGTTGCAACGAGCACGTTGTTATTTGCTGGGCGAGCGCGCGGTGGTGCTGGAACTGGAACCGCCAGTTTCACTGGTGAGCCAACAGCGTATTTGGGGACTGAATCAACGGCTTCAGGCACATGAAGAAGTGCTTGAAGTTATTCCTGGGATGAACAACATCACTCTTTTGCTGCGTGATCCACAACATAAAGCGCTGGATGCGATTGAGCGGCTACAGCGCTGGTGGGAAGAAAGCGAAGCACAGCTACCAGAATCGCGTCAGGTCGATATTCCGGTTATCTATGGCGGTGAGGGCGGGCCGGATCTTAACGTAGTCGCTGAACAGGCTGCCATGACTCCCAAACAGGTGGTGGAGCTGCACAGCAGCGGCAATTATGTGGTGTATTTCATCGGGTTTCAGCCTGGCTTTCCCTACCTGGGCGGCCTCGATCAGCGTCTGCATATGCCGCGTCGTGCAGAACCGCGCGTGCTGGTGCCGGCAGGTTCAGTCGGCATTGGCGGCAGTCAAACCGGCGTGTATCCGCTTGCGAGTCCCGGCGGCTGGCAGCTGATTGGTCAAACCCAGGTGGCGCTATTCGAGCCAAAAAATCAACCGCCCACGTTATTGTGTCCTGGCGATACGGTACGGTTTGTGCCGCAAAAGGAGGGCGTATGTTAAGGATTCTTCGTGCCGGGCTGGCAACCAGTATTCAGGACAGCGGGCGCAACGGCTGGCGGCAATACGGTATCAGTACCAGCGGCGTATTAGATCAGCCTGCAATGACGACAGCTAACCTGCTGGTAGGTAATGATCCCGGCAGCGCCGTGCTGGAGATTGTTCTCGGCCAGTTTAAAGCTGAATTTATGCGCAACGGCTGGTTTGCCTTAACTGGCGCGGGCTGTAATGCTGAGTTGGATGGTAAAGCAGTGTGGACCGGCTGGCGCCTGCCAGTGAAAAAAGGTCAGGTTTTATCATTATCCATGCCGGTGCGCGGCATGCGCAGCTATCTGGCAATCAACGGAGGTTTCGATCTCCCTGAAATGCTGGGATCCAGTAGCACCGACCTCAAGGCAGCATTTGGTGGCTGGCAAGGGCGCAAGCTGGAAGATGGCGATCGCCTGCCGCTGGGGAGACCCACCCGAGATTTCAAAAAGAAAGCTGGTGTACGTCAAATATTATGGGGTAACCGAATTCGTGCTTTGCCGGGGCCGGAATATCATGAGTTTAGCCGCGAGTCGCAGCAGATGTTTTGGCGGACAGCCTGGAAACTTAGCCCACAAAGTAACCGTATGGGGTATCGCCTGCAAGGGCGTCAGCTTCATCGCGAAACGCCGCGTGAATTGTTGTCGCACGGCTTAGTGCCTGGTGTGGTTCAGGTGCCACCGAATGGTCAGCCGATCATCCTGATGGCTGATGCGCAGACTACCGGTGGTTATCCGCGTATCGCCTGCATTATCGAAGCCGATCTCTATCATCTGGCGCAGATCCGTTTAGGTGATCCCATTCACTTTATTCACTGTACGTTGCCAGAAGCGATGCAGGCGCGCGCGCATCAGCAGCGCGCTCTGGATCAGATGGTATGGGGACTTGCTTATGAAAATTGATCTAAACGCGGATCTCGGCGAAGGCAGCAGCAGCGATCGTGCACTGTTGCAATGGGTAAGCTCGGCCAATATTGCCTGTGGATTTCACGCGGGCGATGCGCAAACCATGTTGCAATCGGTACGCTGGGCGAAAGAGTTTGGCGTCGCCATTGGCGCACATCCCAGCTTTCCTGACCGGGAAAATTTTGGTCGCACCGCGATGCAGCTTCCGCCAGAAACGCTATATGCACAAATGATTTACCAGATTGGCGCATTAAAAATTCTGACGGAAAGTGAAGGCGAGAAGCTGATTCATGTGAAACCGCACGGCATGCTGTATAACCAGGCGGCGGCAGAGCCGGCTTTGGCCGACGCGATCGCGCAAGCGATTAAAGCGGTAGATGCCAACCTGATCGTCGTCGGCCTTGCTAATAGCGAATCGATTCGGGCCGCTACACATTATGGTTTGCGCACCCGTGAAGAGGTCTTTGCCGATCGTGGTTACCTGAAAACGGGGGAGCTGGTACCGCGTGGTCAGCCGGGAGCGCTAATTGAAGATGAAGCATTGGCGGTTGAACAGACGCTGACGATGGTGCAACAAGGTCGGGTAAAAAGCGTTGACGGTGAATGGGTGGCGGTGAACGCGCAAACCGTTTGCCTGCATGGCGATGGTGAGCATGCGTTACAGTTTGCACAGCGACTGCGCGATACGTTTGCGATAAATCAGATTGCCGTTAGCAGCCTTTAAATTTTGACTGTTAGCCCGGCAACGCGCCGGGTTTTTTTATCTTATAAGGGAAAATATGGACAGCGTGGTAAATCTTTGGCCGCTGCTTGGCATTGCTGCCATTGTGGTGGGTTTTGTGTTGCGTTTTAATCCAGTACTGGTGGTGATTGTTGCCGGTTTCGTGACGGGTTTAGCGGCGATGATGCCGTTAGCCGACATCCTGGAAACGCTTGGGGCGGGCTTTCTAAACACCCGTAATCTACCGCTGATTTTGCTGTTACCGCTGGCGGTTATTGGCTTGCTGGAGCGCCACGGTTTGAAAGAGCGCGCGCAGACATGGATTGCACAGATTAAAACGGCAACCGCAGGCCGCCTGCTGATTGTTTACCTGCTGGCGCGCGAACTCACGGCTGCGCTAGGGTTAACCAGCCTCGGCGGACATCCGCAAATGGTGCGTCCGCTGTTAGCCCCGATGGCCGAAGGCGCGACCGAAAGCCGTTATGGTGATATTTCGCCTGAAGTGCGCCATCGTCTGCGTGCGATGTCGGCAGCAACCGATAATGTCGGCCTGTTCTTCGGGGAAGATATTTTCGTTGCTTTTGGCGCCATCATTTTCATGCACAACTTTATGCAGGAGTCAGCAGACATCCAGACCGAACCGCTGCATATAGCGGTATGGGGCATCCCTACTGCCGTCGCAGCTTTCCTGATTCACTCCGCTCGTCTGGTCCGTCTGGATCGTCAACTTGCGCGTGAATTACAGAACCTGAACGGTCAGGCCTTAAAAGCCAAAGGAGGGCAGTAATGTTTCAGCAACAATATTTAATGTGGCTGGCGGGCATCATTCTGCTGATTGTTGCCGTCCTTTCCTGGCGCGACAGCGCTAATCCGCGTCGCTTCACCACCGGCTTATTTTGGGCGCTTTATGGTTTAGTTTTCCTGGTTGGTGACTGGACAGCGCGCTTGATGACACAAATCACAGGAACGCCGGAAACAGGCTTGCGCGCGCTGCATATTATTATTGGTGTTGTGGTTGTTTTAATGGCGCTGCTTGCAGGTTTGGGGGGCGTAAAGCTGGGCCGTTATCACCAGCGTAGTGATGAAGAGAAGCAGGCCAGCGCCAAGCGCCTGGGCAATAAATTGTTTCTGCCTGCATTAGCGATTCCGGTTATTACCGTGGTAGGTGTGCTGGCGTTTAACCATATTCCGGGTTTGCAAGAGAAGGTCTTTGGGCCGGGCAGTCATTCCACGCTGGTGACCCTGTTCTCAATGATGATCGGCTGTTTGACCGGCTGGCTGATGGCGTTGAAAATGACGCACGATAAACCGCTTCAATCGATGCAGGAGACCCGTCGTCTGCTGGATGCGGTCGGCTGGGCATTCATTCTGCCGCAAATTCTCGCCACGCTGGGTTTATTATTTACGTCGGCGGGCGTCGGCGGCGCTATTTCACACCTGACTGAAACCTATCTGGCCGTTGATAATCGCTTTATAGCCGTTACTGTGTATGCGGTCGGTATGGCGCTATTGACCATGATTATGGGTAACGCTTTTGCGGCGTTTCCGATTATCACCGCAGGTGTCGGTATTCCCGTCCTGGTTTTGCAACACGGCGGCGATCCGGCAGTCATGGCGGCGATTGGCATGTTCTCCGGCTATTGCGGCACATTAATGACGCCAATGGCAGCGAACTTCAATATCGTACCTGCGGCGCTGCTTGAACTGCCGAATAGTAACGCGGTGATCAAGGCTCAGGTGCCAACCGGTGTGCTACTGTTAATCGTAAACGTCTTTTTGCTCTATTTTCTGATGTTCCTGTGAGGAAGACATGAAAACTGTACTGATGACCGCTTTCGAACCGTTCGGCGGTGAAGATATTAATCCCTCCTGGGAAGCGGTAAAGGCGTTAGAAGGTAAACAAATTGCAGGTGCAACCATCATGACACGTCAGTTACCGGTGGTTTTTGACAAGGTATTGACGGTACTTTATCAGGCGCTGGATGAGATCAAACCCGACGCGATTATTTCAGTAGGGCAGGCAGGCGGACGCAGTGATATTACCGTCGAGCGTATTGGCATCAACGTTGATGACGCACGCATTCCGGATAATGCAGGCAGGCAGCCCGTAGATGAAGCGATAGTACCGGATGGTCCGGCCGCCTATTTCTCACGGTTGCCAATCAAAGCCATTGTGTCAGCGGTGCGCGAAGCGGGCATTCCCGCTTCGGTATCACAAACCGCGGGAACTTTTACCTGTAATCGCGTTATGTATGGATTACTGCACTGGCTGCAAACTCAAGGCAGCCCGGCGCGTGGTGGCTTTATCCATATTCCCTATTTGCCGGAGCAGGCAGCCCACCATCCCGGCGCGCCGAGTATGTCATCAGCTAATGTGATTCAGGCGCTGGAAATTGCCGTTCGCATCACGCTGGAAACGAAAGAAGATGTGAAAGTCGTTGGTGGCGCAACACATTAAGAGGCGGATGAATGCCAGAAGGACCGGAGATCCGTCGTGTGGCGGATCAGCTTGAAACAGCCATTGTCGGCCAACCGTTAACGGATGTATGGTTTGCTTTTGCTGAACTAAAAACTTTCGAATCGGCGCTGCTGGGTGAACAGGTCAAAGCGATTGAAACGCGTGGCAAGGCATTGCTGACGCATTTCAGCAACGGTTTAACGCTGTATAGTCATAATCAGCTTTACGGCGTCTGGCGCATCGTACCATCTGGTAGCCAGCCGGAAACTAAGCGGCAATTACGCGTCCGGTTGGCTAGCGCTGAACAGGCGATTTTATTATATAGCGCTTCGGATATTGAATTGCTGAATGCGGATACATTAGCGACTCATCCGTTTCTGAATCGCATAGGACCAGACGTTTTAAATAGCACGCTAACGGTAGCAGACGTTAAAGCACGGCTGCTTTCGCCGCGCTTTAGTCGTCGTCAGTTCAGTGGATTGTTACTGGATCAGGCTTTTCTGGCAGGGTTAGGAAATTACCTACGCGTTGAAATTCTCTGGCTGGCTCAACTACTGCCTTATCATCGTGTGCAATCGTTAAGCGACGCGCAGCTGACAGCATTCAGCGAGGCATTATTATCGGTGCCGCGCCACGCTTATCGTATGCGTGGAACAATGAGAAATTATCATCATGAAGCGGCGTTTCGCTTTGAAGCGTTTCACCGGCAGGGCAAAAAATGCCGCCGTTGCGGAACGTTAATAGAGAAGGGCACGTTATCGTCTCGTCCATTCTATTGGTGTCCGGGCTGTCAGGTATAATATTTTTATAATATTTTAAGGCCAATAAAAAAGCGGGAAAATTCCCGCTTTTTGGCTTCCTGGATGCTTATTTTTCCAGCTGCGACTTGAATTCACGTTCCGTGTAACCGGTATAAAGCTGACGCGGACGGGCAATTTTCATGCCTTCATCATGCATCTCTTTCCAGTGTGCAATCCAGCCAACGGTACGCGCCATGGCAAAGATTACAGTGAACATTGAGGATGGAATGCCCATCGCTTTCAGAATAATGCCCGAGTAGAAATCCACGTTCGGATAGAGTTTGCGCTCGATAAAGTACGGATCATTCAGCGCAATATGCTCCAGCTGCATCGCCACTTCCAGCAGGTCGTCCTTCATGCCCAGTTCATTCAGCACTTCATGGCAGGTTTCACGCATTACGGTAGCGCGTGGGTCATAGTTTTTATATACACGATGACCAAAGCCCATCAGGCGGAAAGAGTCATTTTTGTCTTTCGCGCGACGCACAAATTCTGGAATGTGCTCTACGTTACTGATCTCTTCCAGCATACGCAGGCAGGCTTCGTTCGCACCACCGTGTGCTGGTCCCCACAAAGAAGCGATACCGGCCGCGATACAGGCAAAAGGATTCGCGCCAGACGAACCTGCAGTACGGACAGTTGAGGTCGAGGCGTTCTGCTCATGATCGGCATGTAAAATCAGAATGCGATCCATGGCGCGTTCCAGCACCGGATTCACCTTGTACTCTTCGCAAGGGGTCGCAAACATCATATGCAGGAAATTACCGGCGTACGACAGATCATTACGTGGATAAACAAAAGGTTGACCGATGGAATATTTGTAGCACATCGCTGCCATGGTTGGCATTTTTGACAGCAGGCGGAAGGCGGCGATGTCACGATGGCGTTCAATATTGACGTCCAGTGAATCATGATAAAACGCGGCCAGTGCCCCGGTGACGCCGCACATTACCGCCATTGGATGTGAATCGCGGCGGAAGCCATGGAACAGACGGGTAATCTGCTCATGAATCATGGTGTGGCGGGTAACGGTTTCGCAAAATTCATCGAACTGCTTTTTAGTCGGCACTTCGCCATTCAGCAGGATGTAGCATACTTCCAGATAGTTCGAGTGGGTAGCCAGCTGATCGATCGGAAAACCACGGTGCAGCAGAATGCCTTCGTCACCATCAATAAAGGTAATTTTGGATTCGCAGGACGCTGTAGAAGTAAAACCGGGATCGAAGGTGAATAACCCTTTTGAGCCAAGGGTGCGCACATCAACCACATCCTGTCCCAACGTGCCTTTCAGCACATCCAGTTCAACAGGCGTATCGTTTTGTAAGGTTAGCGTCACTTTTTTATCTGTCATTTTCGTCTCCATAGCGCCTTATGTAGGTAAGGATCTTTAGACAACTGAAAAGCGTTCATGTTGCGAGCGGCAAAACTTCACAATATCACTCTGCGGTCATCAATCAGGTGCAGGGTACAGAGTGAGAGGCGCGTTCCCAGTCGGAAACCGTAAGGCCATGTCATGCTGCATATCGCGGTTGTTAAAGATCCGGTCTGGACATAACTTCTTGGTAACCAATAACCTGATGCTTGTTGTGGCTCACGCTCGCAATGTTACATAACTTGAGCTTAGGGGAAAGTGTATCCCCATAACTTTTGTGCATCATAGGGGTTTATGGTGATAGTTTGTAACTGAATTGTTTAACTATTGTCAAATCAGATAATTAAATTTGTATCAAATGTGAAAATCGTGAGTGAGATCACTGTTCAACCTAAATGTTCCCAAAGTGTTTGTAGGGGAATTGTAATCAGAATGTGATCCTCTTATACTTTGCCGAGGTCTCCGGAATTCCCTGACACCAGGAGCCACCCAGCGTTTCTACCGTTTCAATTAACACTGGATGTTGCTTTTTTGGTGACGGTTAAAGTCTGAACATGTCATGTGATCTGACTCTGCCTCAGGACCGGAGGAAGCAAAATAAAAAAGAGCTGTGTGGGCAAAACCGTGAAAAAACAAAGGCCTGTCAACTTGGATCTCTCGACGATCCGGTTTCCCGTTACTGCAATATCGTCCATTCTTCACCGTGTTACTGGCGTGATCACCCTGGTGGCGCTTGCCATTCTGTTGTGGTTACTGGGCCTGTCTCTCTCCTCTCCGGAAGGTTTCCAACATGCTGCGACCATTATGGATGGCTTCTTCGCGAAGTTTATCATGTGGGGCATTTTAACAGCGTTGGCTTACCACGCGGTGGGCGGGATTCGTCATATGTTGATGGATTTTGGTTATCTGGCTGAGACTCTGCAAGCAGGTACTCGTTCCGCTCAGGTAGCATTTGGTATTACTGTCGTGCTTTCAATTTTGGCTGGAGTCCTCGTATGGTAAGCAATGCAACCGCATTGGGTCGCAACGGCGTTCAGGACTGGCTGCTGCTGCGGGCTTCTGCAATTCTTATTACGCTCTACATCCTCTATATACTTGGCTTTGTCGTGATGACCGACACGCTAACCTATGACATCTGGCGTGGTTTCTTCGCCTCTGCTTTTACCAAAGTATTCACCTTACTCACGCTGTTTTCCATCTTGATCCACGGTTGGATTGGCATGTGGCAAGTCTTGACTGATTACGTCAAAACGCTGGCGATGCGTCTGGTATTGCAATTGGTAATCGTGGTGGTGTTGTTGTCCTATGCGATTTATGGATTTGTTGTGGTGTGGGGTGTGTAAATGAGTTTGCCAATCAGAGAATTTGACGCCGTGGTGATCGGCGCAGGCGGCGCAGGTATGCGAGCCGCACTGCAAATCTCCCAGTCGGGCCAAACCTGCGCCCTGTTATCTAAAGTATTCCCGACCCGTTCCCACACTGTATCTGCGCAAGGCGGTATTACCGTTGCGCTGGGTAACACCCATGAAGATAACTGGGAATGGCATATGTACGACACCGTCAAAGGTTCCGACTACATTGGCGATCAGGACGCGATTGAATATATGTGTAAAACCGGGCCGGAAGCGATTCTGGAACTGGAGCATATGGGCTTGCCTTTCTCGCGTCTTGAAGATGGTCGTGTTTATCAACGTCCGTTTGGTGGTCAGTCGAAAAATTTCGGCGGCGAGCAGGCGGCACGTACTGCAGCGGCAGCTGACCGTACCGGTCATGCTTTGTTGCACACGCTGTACCAGCAGAACCTAAAAAATAAAACCACTATCTTTTCTGAATGGTATGCGCTCGATCTGGTGAAAAATGAAGACGGCGCGATTGTCGGTTGTACCGCGATCTGCATCGAAACCGGTGAAACTGTTTACTTCAAAGCGAAAGCGACCGTGCTGGCAACCGGTGGCGCAGGCCGTATTTATCAGTCCACCACGAATGCGCACATCAATACCGGCGACGGTGTGGGTATGGCGCTTCGTGCCGGCGTGCCGGTGCAGGATATGGAAATGTGGCAGTTCCACCCAACCGGTATCGCCGGGGCGGGCGTATTGGTTACAGAGGGCTGCCGTGGTGAAGGCGGTTACCTGCTGAATAAACACGGCGAACGTTTTATGGAACGTTATGCGCCAAACGCCAAAGATCTGGCGGGCCGTGATGTAGTTGCCCGTTCGATGATGATCGAAATCCGCGAAGGCCGCGGCTGTGAAGGTCCCTGGGGACCGCATATCAAGCTGAAGCTGGACCACCTGGGTAAAGATGTTCTGGAGTCACGTCTGCCAGGTATTCTTGAATTGTCCCGAACCTTTGCCCACGCTGATCCAGTGAAGGAACCGATCCCGGTTATCCCAACCTGTCACTATATGATGGGCGGCATTCCGACTAAAGTGACTGGCCAGGCGCTGCGGGTAAATGAGCAGGGCGAAGATGTGGTCATTCCCGGTCTGTTTGCTGTCGGCGAAATCGCCTGCGTCTCAGTACATGGCGCTAACCGCCTCGGCGGTAACTCGTTGCTTGACTTAGTGGTGTTTGGCCGCGCGGCGGGTTTGCATCTGCTGGAAAGCATGACTGAGCAGGGCGAGCTGCGTGATGCAACTGAAGAAGAAATTGACGCAGCCATGGCACGCTTCAATCGCTGGGAAAACAACACTACCGGAGAAGATCCGGTTGAGATTCGTAAAGCGCTGCAACGTTGCATGCAGAACAACTTCTCGGTATTCCGTGAAGGTGATGCGATGGCGCAGGGGCTGGAAGAGTTGAAAGGCATTCGTGAGCGCCTGAAATCAGCGCGTCTGGACGATCGCTCGCCAGACTTCAACACGCAGCGCATCGAGTGTCTGGAGCTGGATAACCTGATGGAAACTGCGTACGCCACCGCTGTGGCGGCAAACTACCGCACCGAAAGCCGTGGTGCCCATAGTCGCTTCGACTACCCGGATCGTGATGATGAAAACTGGCTGTGCCACAGTCTTTATGTCCCGCAAACCGAGAGCATGACGCGCCGTGAGGTGAACATGCAGCCGAAACTGCGCGCGGCCTTCCCGCCGAAAGTGCGTACTTATTAATTTGCGGAGAGACGATCATGAGACTCGAATTTTCAATTTATCGCTACAATCCAGACGTCGACGACAAGCCGCGTATGCAGGAGTACAGCCTCGAAGCGGAAGAGGGGCGCGACATGATGTTGCTGGACGCGCTAATCCGTCTGAAAGAAAAAGATCCGACCCTGGCTTTTCGCCGCTCGTGCCGTGAAGGGGTTTGTGGCTCAGATGGCCTGAACATGAACGGCAAAAACGGTCTGGCGTGCATCACTCCGATTTCAGCGTTAGGTAACGGCAAACAAAAAATTGTTATCCGCCCGCTGCCTGGCTTGCCGGTGGTCCGCGATCTGGTTGTGGACATGAGTCAGTTCTATGCGCAGTATGAGAAAATTAAACCTTTCTTATTGAATAATGGGGAAAATCCGCCAGCGCGTGAGTATCTGCAATCACCGGCAGAACGTGAGCATCTGGACGGATTATACGAATGTATTCTCTGCGCCTGCTGCTCAACATCCTGCCCGTCATTCTGGTGGAATCCGGACAAGTTTATTGGACCCGCCGGCTTGCTGGCGGCATATCGCTTCCTGATTGACAGTCGTGACACGGAAACGGACGCACGCCTCGACAATCTTGATGATGCTTTCAGCGTATTCCGCTGTCATAGCATCATGAACTGTGTGAGCGTATGTCCAAAAGGATTGAACCCGACGCGCGCTATTGGTCATATCAAGTCAATGCTGCTGCAACGCGGAGCATAAGTAACATTCCCACCGGGAACGCCAGATTCCCGGTGGTTTACGGAAGCCTCTGTAAACGCGGTTATGTACCACGTTTACAAAGGTTCCCTTACGGGCCGGGCGCGCGCTGCGCACAGTGCTCGTATCGCTGAACTCACTACGGCAAACCGCGAAAGCGGCAACAAATGAAACCTCAAAAAAGCATAACAATGCTTAAGGGATCACAATGCAGAACAGCGCGATGAAGCCCTGGCTGGACTCTTCCTGGCTGGCAGGCGCGAATCAGTCTTACATAGAGCAACTCTATGAGGATTTCCTGACCGATCCTGACTCTGTCGATGCAGTGTGGCGCTCGATGTTCCAACAGCTCCCAGGCACCGGCGTGAAACCAGAACAGTTTCACTCCACCACACGTGAATATTTCCGTCGCCTGGCGAAAGACGCATCTCGTTACACCTCTTCAGTTTCCGATCCAGCAACAAATTCCAGGCAAGTGAAAGTGCTGCAGCTGATAAACGCGTTTCGTTTCCGCGGTCATCAGCACGCCAGTTTGGATCCGCTCGGCCTGTGGAAACAGGATCGTGTTGCCGATCTGGATCCGGCATTTCACGATCTGACCGAAGCCGACTTTCAGGAAAGCTTTAATGTAGGTTCTTTTGCCGGCGGCAAAGAAACCATGAAGCTGTCCGAACTGTTCGATGCGCTGAAGCAGACTTACTGCGGCTCGATTGGTGCAGAGTATATGCACATCAATAACACCGAAGAGAAACGCTGGATTCAGCAGCGTCTTGAATCGGTGATGGGCCAGGCCTCATTCAGTGGCGAAGAGAAAAAAGGTTTTCTGAAAGAGCTGACTGCGGCAGAAGGCCTGGAGAAATATCTGGGCGCGAAATTCCCCGGCGCTAAACGCTTCTCGCTGGAAGGCGGCGACGCTTTAGTTCCCATGCTGCGCGAGATGATTCGTCATGCTGGCAAAAGCGGTACGCGTGAAGTGGTGCTGGGTATGGCACACCGCGGTCGTCTCAACGTTCTGATTAACGTGCTGGGTAAAAAACCACAGGATTTGTTTGATGAATTCTCTGGTAAGCATAAAGAGCATCTCGGCACTGGCGACGTGAAGTATCACATGGGCTTCTCGTCAGACGTGGAAACCGAAGGCGGCTTAGTGCATCTGGCACTGGCGTTTAACCCATCGCATCTTGAAATTGTTAGTCCAGTGGTGATGGGTTCAGTGCGTGCCCGTTTGGATCGGCTGGCCGAGCCAGGCAGCAATAAAGTGCTTCCTATTACCATCCATGGTGATGCGGCGGTGATCGGCCAGGGTGTGGTGCAGGAAACGCTGAATATGTCCCAGGCGCGGGGTTACGAAGTGGGCGGCACCGTTCGCATCGTGATCAACAACCAGGTGGGGTTCACCACCTCTAATCCGAAAGACGCCCGCTCAACGCCTTATTGCACTGACATCGGTAAAATGGTGCTGGCACCGATTTTCCACGTCAATGCGGATGACCCGGAAGCGGTTGCCTTTATTACCCGTCTGGCGCTGGATTATCGCAACACCTTCAAGCGTGATGTGTTTATTGATCTGGTGTGTTATCGCCGTCATGGCCATAACGAAGCGGATGAGCCAAGCGCAACCCAACCGTTGATGTACCAAAAGATCAAAAAGCATCCAACGCCACGTAAGATTTACGCTGACCGTCTGGAAAGTGAAAGCATTGTTAGCCAGGGAGATGCCACCGAAATGGTCAATCTCTATCGCGATGCGCTGGATGAAGGCGAATGTGTGGTGCCTGAATGGCGCCCAATGAGCCTGCACTCTTTTACCTGGTCGCCGTATCTTAACCATGAGTGGGATGAAGCTTATCCGGCGCAGGTGGACAAGAAGCGTTTGCAGGAGCTGGCTCGTCGTATCAGTCAGATCCCGGAAGAAGTTGAAGTTCAGGCTCGCGTAGCGAAAATTTACAACGATCGTAAAGAGATGGCTGAAGGAAACAAAGCCTTTGACTGGGGCGGCGCGGAAAACCTGGCCTACGCCACGCTGGTGGACGAAGGGATTCCGGTTCGTCTGTCAGGTGAAGATACCGGTCGCGGTACTTTCTTCCATCGCCATGCGGTCATCCATAACCAGGCTAATGGTTCAACCTATACGCCGCTGCACCATGTACACAGCGGCCAGGGGCAATTCAAAGTCTGGGACTCCGTCTTGTCAGAAGAAGCGGTACTGGCTTTTGAATACGGCTATGCCACTGCTGAACCGCGCATTCTGACTATCTGGGAAGCCCAGTTTGGTGACTTCGCAAACGGTGCGCAGGTGGTTATCGATCAGTTCATCAGCTCTGGAGAGCAGAAGTGGGGCCGGATGTGTGGTCTGGTGATGCTGCTGCCGCACGGCTACGAAGGCCAGGGACCGGAGCACTCCTCCGCCCGTCTGGAACGTTATTTGCAGCTCTGTGCTGAACAGAATATGCAGGTTTGCGTGCCGTCTACCCCTGCGCAGGTTTACCATATGCTGCGTCGTCAGGCGTTACGTGGTATGCGCCGCCCGCTGATCGTTATGTCACCGAAGTCGCTGCTGCGTCATCCTCTGGCAATTTCTTCGCTGGATGAATTAGCGGAAGGCAGCTTCCAGCCAGCAATCGGTGAAATCGACGAACTCGATCCACAAGGCGTTAAACGCGTCGTGATGTGTGCCGGTAAAGTTTATTACGATCTGCTGGAACAGCGTCGTAAAAACGAGCAGACCAATGTCGCTATTGTGCGTATTGAGCAGCTTTACCCGTTCCCGCATCAGGCTGTACAAGAAATTTTGAAAGCGTATTCCCATGTGCAGGACTTTGTCTGGTGTCAGGAAGAGCCACTAAACCAAGGTGCCTGGTACTGTAGCCAGCATCATTTCCGCGAAGTTGTGCCGTTTGGCGCCACTCTGCGTTATGCAGGCCGTCCGGCATCCGCTTCACCGGCCGTAGGTTATATGTCCGTACACCAAAAACAGCAGCAAGACCTGGTTAATGACGCGCTGAACGTTGATTAATTAAAAGGAAAGATAATGAGTAGCGTAGATATTCTCGTTCCCGACCTGCCTGAATCCGTTGCCGATGCCTCCGTGGCAACCTGGCACAAAAAACCAGGCGATGCCGTCACACGTGATGAAGTACTGGTAGAGATCGAAACTGACAAAGTGGTACTGGAAGTGCCTGCTTCCGCCGACGGCGTTTTGGAAGCCGTGCTGGAAGATGAAGGGGCAACCGTAACGTCTCGCCAGATTCTTGGTCGTTTAAAAGAAGGCAATAGCGGCGGGAAAGAGACCAGCGCTAAAGCTGACAGCAAAGAGTCTACGCCGGCTCAGCGTCAGACAGCTTCGCTGGAAGAAGAGAGCAACGATGCACTCAGCCCGGCTATTCGCCGCCTGATCGCTGAACACAACCTTGATGCCTCGCAAATCAAAGGCAGTGGAGTGGGTGGTCGTATTACTCGCGAAGATGTAGAAAAACATCTGGCGAAGAAACCAGAAGCCGCGAAAACCGCCGCGCCAGCCGCCGAAGCTGCACTGCAGCAGGCCGTGGCTAATCGCAGCGAAAAACGTGTACCGATGACACGTTTGCGTAAGCGTGTGGCTGAACGCCTTCTGGAAGCGAAGAACAGCACTGCGATGCTGACCACCTTCAATGAAGTGAACATGAAGCCGATTATGGATTTGCGCAAGCAATACGGCGAGGCGTTTGAAAAACGTCACGGCGTGCGCCTGGGCTTTATGTCTTTCTATATTAAAGCGGTGGTGGAAGCCCTGAAGCGTTATCCAGAAGTGAATGCTTCTATTGATGGCGAAGATGTGGTGTATCACAACTACTTCGATGTCAGCATTGCGGTATCTACGCCGCGTGGCCTGGTTACCCCGGTGCTGCGTGATGTTGATGCGTTAAGCATGGCCGACATCGAGAAGAAAATTAAAGAGCTGGCGGTGAAAGGCCGCGACGGTAAGCTGACCGTAGAGGATCTGACTGGCGGTAACTTCACCATTACTAATGGCGGCGTATTCGGCTCGCTGATGTCTACGCCGATCATCAACCCACCACAGAGCGCGATCCTTGGCATGCATGCTATTAAAGATCGTCCTATGGCGGTGAATGGTCAGGTTGTCGTGCTGCCAATGATGTATCTGGCGCTCTCCTATGATCATCGCCTGATCGATGGCCGCGAATCTGTTGGCTATCTGGTTGCGGTGAAAGAGATGCTGGAAGATCCTACGCGTCTGCTGCTGGACGTCTGATTTTTACCGGGCGCGTACGGCGCGCCCACCTTATTACTCTTTTCAGACCTGAATGGATAGAACATCATGAACTTACACGAATACCAGGCGAAACAGCTGTTTGCACGGTATGGCATGCCGGCACCAACGGGTTACGCCTGTACTACACCACGTGAAGCGGAAGAAGCCGCGTCTAAAATTGGCGCAGGTCCGTGGGTAGTTAAATGTCAGGTTCATGCCGGTGGCCGCGGTAAAGCGGGCGGTGTGAAAGTCGTTAACAGTAAAGAAGAGATTCGCGCGTTTGCGGAAAACTGGCTCGGCAAGCGTCTGGTAACCTACCAGACTGACGCTGATGGCCAACCGGTCAACCAGATCCTGGTTGAAGCCGCGACCGACATCGATCAAGAGCTGTATTTGGGTGCTGTTGTTGACCGTGCGACGCGTCGCGTTGTTTTCATGGCATCGACCGAAGGCGGCGTAGAAATTGAAAAAGTTGCGGAAGAAACCCCGCATCTGATCCACAAAATGGCGCTTGATCCGCTGACCGGACCGCAGCCGTATCAAGGCCGCGAGTTGGCTTTTAAGCTCGGCTTGACCGGCAAGCAAGTTAGCCAGTTCACCAAAATTTTCATGGGCCTGGCAACGATGTTCCTGGAGCGCGATCTGGCGCTGGTAGAGATCAATCCGCTGGTGATCACTAAGCAGGGCGATCTGGTGTGTCTGGATGGCAAACTGGGCGCTGATGGCAATGCGCTGTTCCGTCAACCGGAACTGCGCGAGATGCGTGACCCAAGCCAGGAAGATCCACGTGAAGCACACGCTACGCAGTGGGAACTGAACTACGTTGCGCTGGAAGGCAATATCGGCTGTATGGTTAACGGCGCAGGTTTGGCAATGGGCACCATGGATATTGTGAAACACCATGGCGGCCAGCCGGCTAACTTCCTTGACGTTGGCGGCGGCGCAACCAAAGAACGCGTTACCGAAGCCTTCAAAATCATCCTGTCTGATGATGCGGTTAAAGCCGTATTCGTTAACATCTTCGGCGGCATCGTGCGCTGTGACCTGATTGCCGACGGCATCATTGGCGCAGTCGCTGAAGTGGGTGTGAACGTGCCGGTAGTGGTACGTCTGGAAGGTAACAACGCCGAGCTGGGCGCGCAGAAACTGGCGGACAGCGGTCTGAATATCATTGCAGCAACCAGCCTGACAGACGCGGCACAGCGTGTTGTTGCTGCTGCGGAGGGTAAATAATGTCCATTTTGATCGACAAAAACACCAAAGTCATTTGCCAGGGATTCACCGGCGGACAGGGTACATTCCACTCTGAGCAGGCGCTGGCTTATGGTACGCAGCTGGTTGGCGGCGTCACGCCAGGTAAAGGCGGCACCACTCACCTTGGTCTGCCGGTGTTCAACACCGTACGTGAAGCCGTGGAAGCCACCGGCGCAACGGCTACGGTGATCTACGTTCCGGCACCGTTCTGCAAAGACGGTATCCTGGAAGCGATCGAAGCGGGCATCAAGCTGATTATTACGATCACTGAAGGTATCCCAACGCTGGATATGCTGACAGTGAAAGTGAAGCTGGATGAAGCGGGCGTACGTATGATTGGACCAAACTGTCCAGGTGTGATCACGCCAGGCGAATGTAAGATCGGTATTATGCCGGGCCACATTCATCAGCCAGGACGTGTGGGCATTGTTTCGCGTTCCGGTACGCTGACTTATGAAGCCGTTAAGCAGACAACGGATATTGGTTACGGCCAGTCAACGTGTGTCGGTATCGGTGGTGACCCGATTCCGGGTTCTAACTTTATTGACATCCTGAAACTGTTCCAGGACGATCCGCAAACTGAAGCGATCGTGATGATTGGTGAAATTGGTGGTAGCGCAGAAGAAGAAGCGGCTGCGTTCATCAAAGAACATGTCACCAAACCGGTTGTAGGATATATCGCTGGCGTGACTGCGCCAAAAGGTAAGCGTATGGGCCACGCTGGCGCCATCATTGCAGGCGGTAAAGGCACTGCGGATGAAAAATTTGCAGCCCTGGAAGCGGCTGGTGTGAAAACCGTTCGCAGCCTTGCCGATATTGGCGAAGCAGTGAAAGCCGTTCTGCCAGCAAAATAAGCTTTACGCTTTTTAATTTCAGGCCACCTTGTGTGGCCTTTTTTATGCGTGCCGGGTACCCAGCAGTTTAAGAGATACATTCTCGTGTCCAGCCAGGGAGAAGTGAGCGAAGTGTAAAGATGCCAGCGTAAGGGGAAAAGGGGGATGGTAAAATCCGACCCTGTGCCACTTCCCCTATACATGCGGGCAAACATTATATCTACCCGAAAAGCCCTCAGTAGGTATTTCCCTCTCACCTTCCTTTTATTTACGGCAGATGCCAACCTTTAGCACAAAAGTATCTGAGGTTAATAAAAAACGATAAAAGTAATAATCTTCCTTACAATCCTGGAAAATATTGACGCCTTATTAACAACCCAGCGAGCTGAACAGGTATAGAAAGTTATTACTTTAATTCAGATCAATTATTGACGATATATAACAAAGTTTATCGCTGGAAAAGCGCAACGTTAAAGGCTTAAATTGCGTTGCATCAATCCAGCCTTTTACAAAAACTTTCAAACGCTTGCGGAATATGGGATTTCATCAAATTTCTTTGATTATTTTGCATGTGTTTAAGCATCTGGCTTGTTTTGACGCTTTTTCAGGGTTTCAAAATCTCGTTATTCGCTCATATCGGGCAGCACTTTTACCTGTTCTGTCGGTAACAAACTGGAATCAATAATCAGTCGTTCCTGACTCTTATTTAGCGCGTCATATCGCTAAAGAGAGTGGATGTGAAGAGCAAGGAGTTAATATGCTAGATATCGTCGAGCTGTCTCGTTTACAGTTTGCTTTGACGGCAATGTACCACTTCCTGTTTGTCCCGTTAACGCTGGGTATGGCGTTTTTGCTGGCAATCATGGAAACGGTCTACGTCCTCAGCGGCAAACAAATCTATAAAGATATGACCAAATTCTGGGGCAAGTTGTTTGGCATCAACTTTGCGCTGGGGGTGGCTACCGGCCTGACCATGGAATTTCAGTTCGGTACGAACTGGTCCTATTATTCTCACTATGTCGGCGATATTTTTGGGGCGCCGCTGGCCATTGAAGGATTGATGGCGTTCTTCCTCGAATCCACTTTCGTTGGGCTTTTCTTCTTTGGCTGGGATCGTCTGGGCAAAGTGCAGCACCTGGCGGTGACCTGGCTGGTTGCGCTGGGGTCTAACATGTCTGCTTTATGGATTCTGGTCGCGAACGGCTGGATGCAGAACCCGATCGCCTCCGAATTTAACTTTGAGACCATGCGTATGGAGATGCTGAGCTTTTCCGAGCTGGTGTTGAATCCGGTTGCGCAGGTAAAATTTGTGCACACGGTAGCGGCGGGTTATACCACCGGGGCGATGTTCATTCTGGGTATTAGCGCCTGGTATCTGCTGAAAGGCCGTGACATGGCTTTCGCTAAACGGTCGTTTGCCATCGCGGCCAGTTTCGGTATGGCGGCGGTGCTCTCCGTCATCGTACTGGGTGACGAGTCTGGCTATGAAATGGGCGATGTGCAAAAAACTAAACTGGCGGCAATTGAAGCCGAGTGGGAAACCCAACCCGCACCTGCGGCTTTCACGCTGTTTGGCCTGCCAGAACAGGATTCGCAGAAAAATAAATATGCCATTCAGATTCCGTACCTGCTTGGCCTGATCGCGACACGCTCAGTCGATACGCCAGTAACCGGCCTGAAAGAGTTGATGGCGCAGCACGAAGTTCGTATACGCAACGGCATGAAAGCTTACGCTTTGTTGAATGAGTTGCGCAGCGGCAGTCAGGATCCAGCGGTGCGCGAAGCCTTTAATAACAGCAAACAGGATCTCGGCTACGGTTTGCTGCTGAAGCGTTATACCGCGAATGTGGCGAATGCGACCGAAGCACAAATCCAAAAAGCGATACAAGATTCCATTCCACGCGTTGCGCCACTTTACTTCTCTTTCCGCATCATGGTGCTGTGTGGCGTACTGCTGCTGGCTGTGATTGTGCTGTCGTTCTGGAGCGTGATTCGTAATCGCATCGGTAAGAGTCGCTGGCTGCTGAAAGCCGCGTTATATGGCATTCCGCTGCCCTGGATCGCGGTTGAGGCCGGTTGGTTTGTCGCAGAATATGGCCGTCAGCCGTGGGCGATTGGTGAAGTACTGCCAACAGCGGTCGCCAATTCATCATTGACCGTGGGCGACATCTTATTCTCCATGATTTTGATCTGTGGACTTTACACACTGTTCCTGGTGGCCGAGATGTATCTGATGTTCAAGTTTGCGCGCCTTGGCCCAAGCAGCCTGAAAACCGGGCGTTACCATCATGAACAGATCGCGGCAAGTACTCAGCCGGTGCGTGAATAAGGAGAACCCCTATGTTTGATTATGAAGTGCTGCGCTTTGTCTGGTGGCTGCTGATTGGCATTTTGCTGATTGGTTTTGCGATTGCCGACGGTTTTGACATGGGCGTTGGCATGCTAACGCGCCTGTTGGGCCACACCGATACCGAACGCCGCATTATGATTAATAGCATTGCGCCACATTGGGATGGGAACCAGGTTTGGCTGATCACCGCCGGCGGGGCGCTGTTTGCCGCCTGGCCAATGGTCTATGCCGCTGCGTTTTCAGGCTTTTATGTGGCGATGATTCTGGTGCTGGCTTCACTGTTCTTTCGCCCCATCGGTTTTGATTATCGTTCGAAGATTGAGGACATGCGCTGGCGCGGCATGTGGGACTGGGGCATTTTCATTGGTAGCTTCATTCCGCCATTAGTTATTGGTGTGGCGTTCGGTAACCTGCTGCAAGGCGTTCCGTTCCATGCAGATGAATATTTGCGTCTGTTTTACACGGGCAATTTCTTCCAGCTGCTTAATCCGTTTGGTCTGCTGGCTGGCGTAATTAGCGTGGCTATGATTCTGACCCAGGGCGCAACTTATCTACAGATGCGTACCACTGGCGAACTGCATTTACGCTCACGTACCGCTGCACAGATTGCCGCGCTGGTCATGCTGGTGTGCTTTGTGCTGGCAGGTTTGTGGGTGAAATACGGCATCGACGGGTATGTAGTAACCAGCGTCATCGATCATCACGCAGCCTCTAACCCGTTGGGTAAAACCGTCGTGCGTGAAGCCGGTGCGTGGATGACCAACTTCCAGAATATGCCCGTGCTGTGGCTGTTTCCGCTGCTGGGCGTGTTATTACCGCTGATGACCGTTGTTTGCTCGCGATGTGAGAAAAGTGCCTGGGCATTTATCTTCTCTTCGCTGACCCTGGCGTGTGTCATCATGACAGCAGGCATTGCGCTATTCCCGTTCATTATGCCTTCCAGCACAGTGCCGAATATTAGCCTGACCATGTGGGATGCAACGTCCAGCTCGCTGACGCTAACCGTTATGACCTTCGCTGCTATCATTTTTGTACCGATCATCCTCGCGTATACCGCCTGGTGTTACTACAAAATGTTTGGCCGTATCACCAAAGAACACATCGAGAGCAATACGCACTCGCTGTATTAATTAAGGAGACGATGCATGTGGTATTTTGCCTGGATTCTCGGCACGCTGCTGGCTTGTGCCTTTGGTATTGTCACCGCGCTGGCGATTGAACACGTTGAAGACAGCGCGGCTAAGGACGATCACGCCTGATGCGCCAGCTGATTCGGACGCAATATCGTCTGACAGATAAGGGCCCGCTACGGGCCCTTTCGCTGATTCTTTCTTTACTGCTGGCGGGATGCTTATTTTGGGATCCATCACGCTATGCGGCGCAATCTAGTAACATGGCGGTTTGGCAGGGCTTTTTGGGTATCTGGGCGGTATGTACGGGTGTTATTCACGGTGTGGGTTTCCGTCCCAGACAAATCCGCTGGCAGGCGCTGTTTTTACCATTACCGGCTTTGCTAATTTTGCTTGTTGGTATTTACTGGTTTTATTCCTGACTTTTCCTTTCAAAATCGGTGCTGACGGTGATTTTTTGTCAGTATTGGGTCAAGAAACCTTTCTGTCATCGTTCTGATTGTTACGGACTAATAATTATTTTCTCCTGGCTCTGGCCACCCATTCCAAACCCTAATTGTCTTGCGTATAGTAGCAACGTTTAAAATGAGGCCGGGATGTAGAGTGAGTACAACGCTGTTTCGCTGGCCGGTTCGGGTCTACTACGAAGACACTGATGCCGGTGGTGTGGTTTATCACGCCAGCTATATCGCTTTTTATGAACGAGCACGTACCGAGATGTTGCGACAGCACCATTTCAATCAACAAGCGCTGCTGGAACAGCAGGTTGCTTTTGTGGTACGGCGGATGACGGTGGACTATCTTTCGGCGGCACGTCTTGACGATCTTCTGGAAATTCAGAGTGAAGTGACGTCTATGACGCGTGCCACGATGACATTCTCCCAACGTATCGTGAATGCAGAAGGCAAGGTGCTCAATGAAGCAGAGGTCCTGATTGCCTGCATCAACCCACATCTAATGAAGCCGATTGCGCTTCCCAAGTCTATTGTCGCGGAGTTTAAGCAGTGACTGACATGAACATTCTTGATTTGTTCCTGAAGGCGAGCCTTCTGGTCAAACTTATCATGTTGATTTTGATCGGCTTTTCGATTGCCTCCTGGGCAATCATCATTCAGCGGACACGTATTTTGAACGCGGCGGGGCGCGAAGCAGAAGCGTTTGAAGACAAGTTTTGGTCCGGTATTGAACTGTCTCGCCTGTATCAGGAAAGCCAGGAACACCGTGAAGAACTGTCTGGTTCTGAGCAAATTTTCTATGCCGGTTTCAAAGAGTTTGCCCGCCTGCATCGTGTAAACAGCCACGCGCCCGAAGCTGTGGTGGAAGGCGCTGGTCGCGCCATGCGCATCTCCATGAACCGTGAGCTGGAAGCGCTGGAAAACCATATTCCTTTCCTGGGCACGGTAGGGTCAATCAGCCCCTATATCGGACTCTTCGGGACTGTCTGGGGCATTATGCATGCCTTTATCGCGTTAGGTGCGGTGAAACAGGCGACGTTGCAAATGGTTGCGCCCGGTATCGCAGAAGCATTGATCGCCACGGCAATCGGTCTGTTCGCCGCGATCCCAGCGGTTATGGCGTACAACCGCCTGAACCAGCGCGTAAATAAACTGGAGCAGGGCTATGACAACTTCATGGAAGAGTTCACGGCCATCCTGCATCGCCAGGCCTTCTCCAGCGAAAGCGCTAAGTAAATAGAGGTTAACGATGGCCAGAGTGCGTGGTCGCGGTCGCCGCGAACTGAAGTCGGAAATCAACATTGTTCCGCTGCTGGACGTCCTGCTGGTGCTGCTGCTGATTTTTATGGCGACGGCACCCATTATTACCCAGAGCGTGGAAGTGGACTTACCGGATGCAACGGATTCGAAAACCGCCTCCAGTGATGATAATCCGCCCGTGATTGTTGAAGTATCGGGCGTAGGTCAATACAGCCTGGTGGTGGATCACGATCGCATGGAGCAGTTGCCACCTGAGCAGGTAATTAGCGAAGCGCAGCGCCAGCTGCAAGCGAATCCAAAGACTGTCTTTTTGATTGGAGGGGCGAAAGAAGTGCCCTACGACGAAATCATCAAGGCGCTTAACCTGTTGCACCAGGCGGGTGTTAAATCTGTCGGTTTGATGACGCAGCCGATTTAAAGTCGAACCGTTTTTTGGGAACCGAGAGTGTCGAAGGCAACCGAGCAAAACGAGAAGTTAAAGCGCGCGATAATTGTATCGGTGATTCTGCATATTGTGCTGATTGCTTTGCTGATATGGAGCTCGTTTAACGAGCACATTGAAGCCAGCGGCGGCGGTGGCGGCAGCGATATTGATGCGGTGATGGTCGATCCCGGTGCGGTGGTGGAGCAGTATAACCGTCAGCAAAATCAGCAAAGCGACAGCAAACGTGCTGAACAACAGCGTAAAAAACAGGCACAGCAGCAAGCTGAAGAGCTTCAACAGAAGCAGGCCGCTGAGCAGCAGCGCCTGAAAGCGTTAGAAAAAGAGCGTTTGCAGGCGCAGGAAGCGGCGAAAGAACAAGCCAAACAGCAGGCCGAGCAACAGAAAGCCGCTGAAGCTGCGGCAAAGCAAGCGCAGGATCAGCAAAAAGCTGCCGAAGCCGCTGCGGCGAAAGCCAAAGCTGAGGCAAAAGCGCAGGCGGACGCCCAGGCTAAAGCTGCCGCCGAGGCAAAGCAGCAAGCAGAAGAGCAGGCGAAGCAGGCAGCGGCTGACGCTAAGAAACAGGCCGATCAGCAGGCCAAAGCTGCCGCCGCAGCGGCGGCAAAAGAAAAAGCCGCACAGGAAGCCAAAGCGGCTGCAGCTGCGAAAGCGAAGTCAGATGCCGAGGCCAAAGCGAAAGCGGCACAGGAAGCCAAAGAAAAAGCGGCTGAAGCCGCTAAAGAAAAAGCCGCCGCAGAAGCTAAAGCTAAGGCCGATGCAGCTGCCAAAGCCAAAGCTGATGCAGCCGCCAAAGCTAAAGCGGCTGCCGACGCGAAGAAAAAAGCGGCAGCGGCAGCGGCAAAAAATGACAGCGACGTTGATGATTTGTTAGGCGGCTTAGCTTCCGGTAAGAATGCACCGAAAAGTGGCACCTCAAATGGGGCGGCGGGGCAGGGAAATCAGAAGAAAGCCGGGGCGTCAGGCGCAGATGTCAACGCCTATTTAGGCCAAATCACCAGCGCAATTCAGAGCCGTTTCTATGATGCGGATCTGTATCGCGGAAAAAGCTGTGATTTACGTATTAAACTTGCGCCGGATGGCTTGTTGGTTGACGTTAAGGCAGAGGGCGGCGATCCCGCGTTGTGTCAGGCTGCAATAGCAGCCGCTAAGCAAGCCCATATTCCGAAACCGCCTTCACAGGCGGTGTATGAAGTGTTTAAAAATGCGCCAATGCGTTTTAGACCGGAATAATGCAGTAAGTTACGGCAGGTTGATCTAAGGTTAGCTTGCCGTATTTTAGTCGTACTCATGGTTTCCAGGAACAGTGCCAATTATCGTGGACTGAGGTTCAGATAAGGGAGAAAAAATGAAGCAAGTACTTCGCGTATCGTTAAGTTTTTTTTTATTACTGTGGGCAGCGATGCTGCATGCAGAAGTTCGCATTGAGATCACTCAAGGCGTCAATACTGCGCGTCCAATTGGCGTGGTTCCGTTTAAATGGACAGGTTCAGGCGCGGCCCCAGAGGACATTGGTGGCATCGTAGCCGCTGATTTGCGTAACAGCGGCAAATTCAACCCCCTCGATCGTTCACGACTGCCGCAGCAGCCAACCAGCGCGCAGGAAGTGCAGCCCGCTGCCTGGAGCGCCTTAGGTATTGATGCTGTGGTGGTAGGACAGGTTCAGTCTAACCCGGATGGCAGCTATCAAGTTTCTTATCAGCTGGTCGATACGGGTGCTGCGCCAGGGACCGTGCTATCGCAGAACTCCTATAAAGTGACTAAACAGTGGCTGCGTTATGCGGCACACACTGCCAGCGATGAAGCCTTTCAGAAACTGACCGGTATTAAAGGCGCTTTCCGTACCCGTATCGCTTACGTTGTACAGACTAACGGCGGCCAGTTCCCGTATGAGCTGCGGGTTGCTGATTACGATGGCTACAACCAGTTTGTGGTGCATCGTTCACCACAACCCTTGATGTCTCCGGCCTGGTCTCCTGACGGGAGCAAAGTCGCTTATGTGACCTTTGAAAGCGGCAAATCGGCGCTGGTGGTGCAGACATTATCTAACGGCGCAATCCGTCAGATTGCCTCTTATCCGCGTCACAACGGTGCGCCATCGTTCTCGCCAGATGGATCGAAACTGGCGTTCGCTTTGTCGAAAACCGGCAGTCTTAACCTCTACGTCATGGATTTAGGTTCTGGTCAGGTTCGTCAGGTAACGAATGGCCGTTACAACAGCACCGAGCCTACCTGGTTTCCGGACAGCCAGACGCTGGCGTATACCTCAGACCAGGCTGGTGCACCTCAAATCTATAAGATTGGCATCAATGGCGGCACACCGCAGCGTATTACCTGGGAAGGCGGTCAGAACCAGGATGCGGACGTCGCTACAGATGGCAAAACAATGGTGATGATCAGCACCAATGGTGGTGCTCAGCACGTCGCCAGACAGGATCTGGAAACGGGAGCCGTTCAAACGTTAACGGACTCGTTCCTGGATGAAACGCCGAGCCTTGCACCGAACGGCACAATGGTAATCTATAGCTCTACTCAGGGGATGGGTTCCGTGCTGCAGTTGGTTTCAACCGACGGACGTTTCAAAGCGCGTCTTCCGGCTACTGATGGACAGGTTAAATTCCCTGCCTGGTCGCCGTATCTGTAATGCCTGACAACACAGGCATTGCAAACAATAAACAATAACGGGATTTTAGAAATGCAACTGAACAAAGTGCTGAAAGGTTTAATGCTGGCTCTGCCGGTTTTGGCGGTAGCGGCTTGTAGCTCACACAAAAACAACAACAACGATCAAACTGGCATTGGCGACGCTGGCGATGGTGCTTACGGTGCTGGCGCGAACAGCGGTAACATGTCTTCTGACGAGCAAGCGCGTCTGCAAATGCAACAGCTGCAGCAGAACAACATTGTGTATTTCGGTCTGGATAAATATGACGTTCAGTCTGATTACGCTCAAATGTTGGATCAGCACGCTGCTTTCCTGCGTAGCAACCCATCTTACAAAGTGACCATTGAAGGTCATGCGGATGAGCGCGGCACGCCGGAATACAACATCGCTCTGGGCGAACGTCGCGCTAGCGCGGTGAAAATGTACCTGCAAGGTAAAGGCGTGTCTGCGGACCAGATGTCTATCGTTTCTTACGGTAAAGAGAAGCCAGCCGTTCTGGGTCATGACGAAGCTGCTTACGCTAAAAACCGTCGTGCAGTTCTGGTCTACTAAGAGAATCATATGATTAGTAACTTCAGACGTTATCTGTTGAGTCTGTCGTTACTGATTGGCGTAGCGGCCCCCTGGGCCGCTAATGCCCAGGCGTCAATCAGTAGCGTTGGGTCCGGCTCGGTCGAAGACCGTGTCACCACTCTTGAACGAATCTCGAATGCCCAGGCTCAGCTTCTGCAACAACTGCAGCAGCAAATGAGCGATAACCAAAGCGATATTGATTCGCTGCGTGGGCAAATCCAGCAAAATACCTACCAGCTAAACCAGGTTGTTGAGCGCCAGAAACAGATCTATCAACAGATCGACAGTCTGAGCAGCGGCAACAAGGGTGAACAGCAGGCAGCAGGCGATGCAAGTGCGGCAGCCAGCGCTGGTGGCGAAGCGGGCGCTGCGGCTTCCTCAGGGACGCCAGTACAAAGCGGTGACGCGAATAGCGACTACAATGCTGCGGTTGCGTTAATCCTTGAGAAGAAGCAGTACGATCAGGCGATTACCGCGCTACAGGCATGGGTAAAACGTTATCCTGATTCGACCTATCAGCCGAATGCCAATTACTGGCTGGGTCAGCTGTTTTATAACAAAGGGAAAAAGGACGACGCGGCGTATTATTACGCGACGGTGGTGAAAAATTATCCAAAATCACCTAAGGCGTCAGAAGCGTTGCTGAAAGTTGGCGTCATCATGCAGGAGAAAAACGACACGGCGAAAGCCAAAGCGGTGTTCCAGCAGGTGATCAAACTTTATCCGAACACTGACTCGGCTAAACAAGCCCAAAAACGTCTGTCCGGATTGTAATGTGTGCAGGCCAGGCCGGTTTTCGTTTGATTTCTGGTCTTGCCGCATGAAAGGTGAGCAATCAGATCCTTTAACAGAAAATAAGGGTTGTGCTGCCTCGGTAAATCAGTAATATATGCCGCCGTTGCCGGGACACAATGCAAGCGTGTCTGGCAAGCCTGAAGATGGGTCGTTAGCTCAGTTGGTAGAGCAGTTGACTTTTAATCAATTGGTCGCAGGTTCGAATCCTGCACGACCCACCATCTCCCGCCGGACTTGTTCCTCAAGAGACGCCTTCAGCATTGCTTCACAACCTTAGATGGGTCGTTAGCTCAGTTGGTAGAGCAGTTGACTTTTAATCAATTGGTCGCAGGTTCGAATCCTGCACGACCCACCATCTTATTCTCAAGCCCGCCAGGTTTGAAAGGTTGTCAGCACCCCAGCGGGTCGTTAGCTCAGTTGGTAGAGCAGTTGACTTTTAATCAATTGGTCGCAGGTTCGAATCCTGCACGACCCACCATTTCAGAGAAAAGCGCCTTCAGGCGCTTTTTTCGTTTCAGACGCACAGTACTTAACGTGCAGGATGAGACCTGTTGCAGGTTCGACTGAATCGCCGGGAGCGATTCAGACTAATGCGCAGCATCACCCGCAGGGCGAGGCCCCGGACGGGCCGAGGTATATCCTGCACGACCCACCAATTCAGAAAAAAGCGCCTTCAGGCGCTTTTTTCATTTCAGACGCACAGCGCGCATCCTGCACGATTTGCGCCTTCAGAAAACAGCGTTTTAAGTCACATAATATAAAAAGAAAAAGCGGGCAGGCCTGAAAAACAAAACGATAAATTGAGCTAACCATCCATGCCAGAAGGTGCATTTATCCAGCGAAGTTTTGGGTTAAGATAGACTTTTCCATATATGCATCACCGCATAACTGCGCCAGGGGCGCCATTGTTGCGAGCGTTCTTCTGCGGCACGCGGCGTTAGCCCACCAAGATTATTGCGAATCGCAATATCCTCCTTTGGAAAAGCATCAGGCCAGCGTAGCGCCCGCATCGCAATGTAATGCGCTGTCCATGGACCAATGCCCGGCAAGCTCACCAGCAGCCTCATCATTTCATCAGGCGATAGCGTCGCGTTAAAGCGCAGCGCACCTTCAGCGCAGGCGGTAGCAAAGGCCAGAATAGCGTTAGAACGCGCGCTGACAATGCCGAGCCTGGCAATATCATCGATCGTGGCTTCAGCGATATGTTGTGGATGGGCTGAATAGCGCGATAAGTCGGCGAAAGGCGTCAGACATGGCTCGCCAAAAGCCTGAGCGAAACGACTACTTAGTGTCGTTGCCGCCTTAACCGTAATTTGTTGACCCAGAATAGCGCGAACGCCCATCTCAAACCCGTCAAATGCGCCCGGTACGCGCAGGCCGGGAAAGGTATTAATACTGGAAGCTAATAAAGGATCCTGGCGAAGATGAGCTGCAATCAGCAATGGCTGGGCGTTCAGATCAAACAGGTCGCGCAGCCGACGTAAAAGAGCAGGCAATACCGGTATTAATGAGGTAGTAAACGTCACCTGTAACGCGTTTTTAGCGGGCAGATGTGAAACACTGATCCAGCCGCGATACTTACCCAGAGCGACAGTACGGCGATAAGTTTCTCCTTCAATCGCTTCCACTTCTTTCATTAACCGCATCTGTAAAAAATTCAGCATAGCCTGCCAGTCATAAGGTGGCCGATAGCTGAGACGCAGTTGCGCGGTATCGCCGGGATACGATTGGGTTGGTTGTGCAATTTCTTTGCGTAAGGCGCTCGGCGTCATGCGATAGCGTGCCTGAAAGACATCATTGAAGCGGCGTAGGCTGCTAAATCCACTGGCGTAAGCAACATCGATAACGGGCAGGCGAGTTTCAGTAAGCAACTGCTTGGCTAACAGCATGCGGCGCGTCTGTTTCAATTCCAGCGGTGATACTCCCAGCTCTTGCTGAACGATGCGTCTTAACTGACGTAAACTCAGGCCAAACTCGGCGGCAATTTCGTCCAGCCCTTCGTGCTCTTCCAGCAAACCTTCTTCTATACGCTGAACCAGGCGATCGGCTATCCGGTGAGGTTGATCGACTGGCGCGTTACCCGGCGCGAGTTCAGGACGGCAGCGTAAGCAGGGACGGAAATGCGCCTTTTCTGCGGCCTCGGCACTGGCAAAGAACAGACAATTTTTCTGCATGGGCGCTTTTACCGGGCAAACGGGCCGACAATAAATTCCGGTCGATGTCACGCCAACGTAAAAAACGCCGTCGAATCGCGTATCACGCGAGGTTAACGCCTGATAAGCGCTATCGGGATCGAGCATGAAAAATCTCCGCTAAATAAAGCGCCAGCCTATACCCGCAACACGTCACGAACTGGCTGTTTTCGGACAGCACACTAGTTTATCGCGATGACCGGAAACAGCCAGTTTGTCATGATAAAAGTGCGATAATGCGTGTCATCACATTGGCGGGAGATACACCATGTACTACTACAAATCTGTTGTCACGCCAGTTGGCGAACTGAAATTAGTTGCCAGCGATCTTGGCCTTGCGGCGATCTTATGGCAGAACGACAATCCGAAACGGGTGCGTCTGGCCCCCCTGGAACGCAACGACAGGCATCCGGTTTTATGTGAAGCAGAAAAACAGCTGCTGGAATATTTTGCCGGCGCTCGTCAGCAATTTACCCTGACGCTGGATTTCGCCGGCACCGAATTTCAGAAAAAAGTGTGGCAAGCGCTGGTGGCGATTCCATTCGGTGAAACAAGAAGCTATCGCCAGATTGCCGAGCAGATCGGCCACCCGACGGCGATGCGCGCGGTGGGTGCAGCAAACGGGAAAAACCCTCTTTCTATTGTTGCGCCTTGCCATCGGGTAATTGGTGCTAACGGCAAGCTGACCGGATTTGCAGGCGGGCTCGACGTAAAAGCATTTCTGTTGCAGCTTGAGACAACGCCAGATGTATAACGCCTCGCATCGTTAAAAAACATGCGCAAAAAAAGCACGACACTTGTACGCTTTTCCGCTATCGTGTTTAGCATATAAAACATGATGGCGAAGCGAACGCCATAAGTCGTTATAAATGACGACTTTTGTTAATTAGATAAAACGAGAGCGGTGTTATGAGTGTAATGTTCGATCCTGAAAGCGCCATTTATCCTTTTCCGCCAAAACCTGCCCGCTTAAGCGATAATGAAAAAGAATTTTATCGTGCAAAGATCAAAGAGTTACTCAAAGCGCGTAATGCGGTGATGGTGGCGCATTATTACACCGATCCCGACATTCAGGCGCTGGCAGAAGAAACTGGCGGGTGCGTTGCAGACTCACTGGAGATGGCGCGTTTTGGTAGCAGCCATCCGGCGACCACGTTGCTGGTCGCGGGTGTGCGTTTTATGGGCGAAACGGCAAAAATTCTCAGCCCGGAAAAAACCGTTTTGATGCCAACCTTACAGGCTGAATGTTCGCTCGATCTTGGCTGTCCGATTGAAGCGTTCAGCGCCTTTTGCGATGCGCATCCTGATCGTACCGTAGTGGTTTATGCCAATACCTCAGCGGCAGTTAAAGCGCGGGCCGACTGGGTTGTCACCTCAAGTATTGCGGTTGAGCTGATCGAACATCTCGACAGCCTTGGCAAAAAAATTATCTGGGCGCCGGATCGTCACCTGGGCCGCTACGTCACGCAAAAGTCCGGCGCAGATGTGCTGTGCTGGCAAGGCGCCTGTATCGTGCATGATGAATTTAAAACCCAGGCGCTTCAGCGGATGAAATGGCTTTATCCTGATGCGGCGGTATTGGTTCATCCAGAATCACCGCAGGCCATTGTTGATCTTGCTGATGCGGTGGGTTCTACCAGCCAGCTAATTCAGGCGGCTAAAACGTTGCCGCATCCCCAAATGATTGTGGCGACCGACCGCGGTATCTTCTACAAAATGCAGCAAGCCGTGCCAGAGAAAGAATTACTGGAAGCGCCAACCGCGGGTGAGGGTGCTACCTGCCGCAGCTGTGCGCATTGTCCGTGGATGGCGATGAACGGCTTAAAAGCGATAGCGGATGGGCTGGCATCCGGCGGGCAGGCGCATGAAATCCATGTTGATGCGGGATTACGGGAAGCGGCATTACTGCCCCTGAATCGCATGCTATCCTTTGCAGCGGAACTTAAACTTAATGTAAAAGGCAACGCCTGACGTACGCCTTTTACTGGTGCCTGTTATGGACTTCTTAAGCACACAAAATATTCTGGTGCACATACCTCTGGGTGCAGGCGGTTACGACTTGTCATGGATTGAAGCCATTGGCACCCTGGCTGGCCTGGTGTGTATCTGGCTTGCCAGCCTGGAAAAAGTCATTAACTATCCTTTCGGATTAATCAACGTCACGCTGTTTGCGGTGATCTTTTTTCAAATCCAGCTCTACGCCAGCCTGCTGCTACAGCTGTTCTTCTTCGTTGCCAACGTTTATGGCTGGTATGCCTGGAGTCGGCAGACGTCAGATAACCAGGCGGCATTGAAAATACGCTGGCTGCCGCTGCCTAAGGCGCTGATATGGGGTGCGGTCTGTGTCATCGCTATCGGTATGATGACGAAGTACATCGATCCGGTATTTGCCGTGCTGACGCGCGCAGCGGTAAGTCTGATGAACGGTTTAGGGCTGGAAGTGGCAATGCCGCAACTGCAGCCCGATGCCTTCCCGTTCTGGGATTCTTGCATGATGATTCTGTCGATTGTGGCAATGGTCCTGATGACGCGAAAATACGTTGAGAACTGGCTACTGTGGGTGATTATCAACGTGATTAGCGTGCTGATATTTGCCCGACAGGGGGTTTATGCGATGTCGCTGGAGTACATTATTCTGACGCTGATTGCTTTGAACGGTTCGCGAATGTGGATTAAAAGCGCGCGCGAGCATGGCTCACACGCGCTGTCAAATCAGTGAGAATGGCTATGTCCAGCGTGACGATGGTGATGCCCGGCGGCTGAATCATTATTCAGGCCCAGCTCGCAATCATGACCGGCGCACGGTTGATATTCCATCTGCACCGTAGCGTGGACAATCTGGTAGTGCTGGTGCAGGTAGTGATGAATACGCTGCAACAGCGCATCGTGGTCGTAGGGAGGGATGACCTGCACATGCAGCGTTAAGACGGGTTTCTCACCGACCTGCCACAAATGAACGTGGTGAACGTTGCGCACTTCAGGAAGGTTTAGCGTCAGGTCGCGCGCGAGTTTATTGGCATCCAGCGAACGTGGCGCGCCTTCCAGCAGTTCATGCAGGCTTTCACGCAGCAATGCCCACGCGCTGCGCAAGACCAGCAACGACACCACCAGAGATAATATCGGGTCGATCGGCATCCAGCCGGTCAGCATAATAACCACTGCGGCAACAATAGCACCAACCGAACCTAGTAAATCTCCCATTACGTGCAGCGCCGCGGCGCGAACGTTTAAATTTTTTTCTTCACTGCCGTGATGAAGCAACCAGAACGACAACATATTGGCAAATAACCCTGCGATAGCAGTGCCGAGCATTAAACCGCCGGCCACGGGCTGCGGTTGATAAAAACGCCGTATCGCTTCCCAAACGATTAACGCCGTAATCACTAACAGCGTAATGGCATTAACGAAGGCGGCCAGTGTGGTGAGGCGCAGAAGGCCAAAGGTGTGCCGCTCATTGGGTTTACGTTGTGAGAATTGCACCGCCAGCAGCGCCATTAACAGCGCGGCGGCATCCGTTAACATGTGTCCGGCATCAGCCAGCAGTGCCAGCGAGCCAGAAAGCCAGCCGCCGATAACTTCGGCGAGCATAAACACGGCGGTAACAGCAAAGGCCGCAGCAAGGCGCTTGCGATTGCTGTTCTGCCCGCTATGTGAGTGGGTATGAGCCATAAGAATCCAGTTTTTTCAGCAACCTGTTAGTTAATGATACCAGCAAATTCCATTCATCAGTCACGTCCTGATGCTGTTTTGCCCTTTCAGACAGTTGCTGGCTTAGCGTTACGCCTTCGCTTAACCCAATCAGCAGCCAGCTTCCTTTCATCCGGTGTGCAGCTTCTGCCAGCCGTGTCCAGTTGGCGGTTTCCTTCGCCGTTTTCATCTGTGCCAGGTCAGATTCTAACGTTTCACGTAGCGTGCGACTTAAGCGCAGCAGAAATTGCTCGTTCTGCTGTGCCAGCTACCACAGGTTATCATCCAGAGCCTGTAACAGATCATGCTATAACCGTTGCAGTAGCGCGGCTATGTCCCGCAGTAAAACCGGTTTAGTCAGCATCTGTTCATTCTCCTGCAACGTCACGCTAAGCCATTGCGAATTGGCTGAGCACAGTATGCGCAGCGGCTGACGGTTGCGTTGGCGATCACGACGACGCAGCAGGCGGAGCAACTGCATACCATTCGGACGTGGCATCATCTGGTCAATAAACAGCAAATCATACGGCTGTTGTGCGTCGGCCCGCAACAAAGCGCGCCCCTGTTCATAGCCATCCGCCTGAATAGCAAAACGTGCCAGCTGCTGCATCACCAGCAGATTAGCAGGATGATCATCAACGACAGCTACACGCAAATGTGGATAAAGCGGGAGTACATTTTCATCGCTTATTTCGGGCGTATCGCAAAGCATCAACGGCAGCGTAACGATGACCCGTGTCCCCGCGTCGGGCCGGGAGTTAATCCTGATTTCGCCCCCCATACGTGACACGATTTCACGACAGATGAAAAGCCCCAGCCCGCTCCCCTGAACCGATACGGATTGCCCGGATGGCGCCTGATACCACGGATCGAACAACTTTTGTTGCTCATCCAGTGGAATACCGCTGCCGCTGTCGCTTACCGTAAGAATGAGATGACTTTCAGCGGCCAGCGTCAGGAAAATCTCGCCGTGTCGAGAGAATTTCAGCGCATCCATCATCAGGTTATTCACCACTTGCTGTAAACGATCGGCATCAATCAATACCGTCTGCGGCAATGGCGTTAGCGCCTGAAAAGTTACTGTTGGCCCGTCCTGGCGCATCAGGGATGATAATAGTGCTGCAGCTGCGCCAGTCATTGTGCGAACGCCAGTTGATGTGGCGCAAGGGCAAAACTGTTACTCTCAATACGCGCATGATTCTGTAGATCATTTAATAATTTCATGAGTGAATGCGCGCTGCTGTGTAATAAAGCCAGACTGGCGCTCGGATGTTGCTGCTTTTCTAACTCCAGCAGGCCAATAATCGCCTGCATCGGCGTGCGTAGCTCATGACTGACGGTAGCTAAAAACTGGCTTTTCATTGTGTTAGCGCGCTCGGCCTGCTCACGCTGCTGACGTTCGCGGCGCTGCTGCCAGTAACGTCGGGCAAGCAACAGCAGCAAAACGATAATTGCCACGCCTGCACCTATCTGCACCATCAGGGGCAGCGAACGCATCGCCATCACGCTACCCGGCTGCGGTGGCATCGACCAGCGGTCACGCATCTGGCTTTGCGTATCGGCAGGGATTTTCTGCAGCGCGCGATCAAGCAACGAATGCAAAAGGGGCTGATTCGGCGCTACACCTAACGCTATCGGCCAGGCAATATCGCTGGCAGCAAAGGCAAGATGTATTCTGCTGTCGTTGCGGCTGGCAATACGCCAGCGCGCCGACAGCACGTTATCGACTAAAGCATCAATCTGTCCATGGGTCAGCGCGTCATACAAACGGGTGCGATCGGCAAAGGTTTGCGCCTGTAAATCGGCGGTCAGAAACTGCGAAGCCAAATCGACTTGTAATATGCCAATGCGTTTGTCGCGCAGATCGCTCCAGTGAACGAGCGGGGCGTGACTGGTGGTGTAAATTGCCCATAAGGCGCGCCAAACCGGCAGGCTGACGTTTGGCATCGCTGTGCCGGTCAATGGCTGCATCAGTTGCAGCATTACCTGATGTTGCGCCAGCATATTTGCCGCCTGCTGCGGATTATTCACCCAGCGTGGTGCAAAATGCAGGCCCGCGCTTTGTGCCACCGCTTTTAACAGGTCGATGCCGTAACCGCGCGCGGTACCGCTGCTGTCGCGATAACTCCACGGATAATTATCGCGTTCGGCAGCGTAATAAATGACGGGATGCGCGCTTATCCAGTGACAGCTCCGCTGTGCTAAGCATCAAGGTTTGTGTGTCCTGATAACGCGGTAATGGGGTGCGCCAGCGGCTTTGTAGTGAGCTCAACAATTCGGCTGGCAACTGACGTAAGCTCTGACTAAGCCAGCGTATAAGAGCCGGATCGCGGGCAAATGCGCGTAGGTTAAGCTGACCGGTTTCGATGACCGAAGCAATTTGATAAATCTGACCCTGCTGAAGCTGGCTGAGCAGAAAACCGGCACTGGTTTCATCCGCCACCACGTAATTGTTTTGCTGATTAAGCAGGGTATACAAGGCCTGGAGATCGCTGCTGTAGTTACGCCAGTGATGCGCAAGAGCCAGCGTACCCGAGCGTTGACTGGCTGATGGCGAGCTGGGCATTTTGACTGTTGAACATTACTGCACGCCGGTTTGGTTGATTACGATAAATACGTAGCGGACTGTTAAACCAGCTATCGCTATTCAAAGTATCAGGCGGCACCCAGTGCTTGCGCACTGCGCACATAGTGGCTGGTTTGCTGACCAGAATAGATGAGTACCGGGCAATCCGGCAGACGTACCTTTAAACGGTGCAGAATTTCCAGCCCGTCCTCATCCGGCAGACCTATATCCAGCACAATAATGTCGAGGGGATGCAGTAATAGCGGACGTGCGGCTTTTTCACTGCTGGCGGCTAATAAACGGATAGGATGGGAGCATTATTCAACGCAGCTTCCGGCGCCACTCCTACCAGAGGATGATCGTCAATCAGAAGTAAAGAAGCCATGAGAAAGTCCCTGTTAATTTCACAGGTTCAGCATAGCGGAAGAAATGAGGAGATAATATAAAGGAGAGCCTTTGCTCTCCTTTAATAAACGCTTACTGTGTGGTGCCGTCGGTTTTGGTATTAACCTCGCCGCCACCTTTTTTAGTCTCAACTTTTTTGTTGATATTGGGACATTTGCCGTCTTTGCACTGGCTATTCTGGTCTATTTCATCAGCGGACATATTCTTGCCGCTGCTACCGCCTGTGGCCGCAGAATGACTATTCACACCAGAATTGTTGATTTTACTGTTATCAACCTTGTTTGGTGGCAGATTTTCTTTTGCACCACCTGCCGCTGCGCCAGCGTCAGCAGCCTGATTTGCGGTACCGTTGTTGCTGCTGCTGTCTGCCGCCATTGCCGCACCGCTGCCCAGGGTCATCGCTGCCGTCAAAAAGATAATTGCAAACTTATTCATCATTATGCTCCTGTTAATTAATGACAGTTGCTTGTCTCATATCCAGTAGTGCAGATTGAGAAGAAAAGTCGCTCGGGCGAAATATAATTCCGCCGTTTGGCTTAACAGCAAATATTAATTGTGCAAGCAGCCAGTTCCTCAGTGCTTACAGGTAAAAAGCTTAGTTGATAAGCTGATAAATACAAATTTCATGCGCACATTTTAAACCGATTGGGAATTTACACCCCCAGCACAACGGGCTACATTGTTCGGGTTGTGCCCGGCGCGCGCTGGGCCAGAAATAATATGGAATCAGTATGAATTACCAGAACGATGATTTACGCATCAAAGAAATTAAAGAGCTGTTACCCCCTGTTGCGCTGCTTGAAAAATTCCCCGCGAGCGATAACGCCGCTCAGACCGTGTCTCAGGCACGTCAGGCGATTCACCGGATCCTGCAAGGCCAGGATGATCGCCTGCTGGTGGTGATTGGCCCATGCTCAATTCACGACACCGAAGCCGCAAAAGAGTACGCCACCCGCCTGCTGACGTTGCGCAATGAGCTGCAAGGCGAGCTGGAAGTGGTAATGCGAGTTTATTTTGAAAAACCGCGTACCACGGTAGGCTGGAAAGGGCTAATTAATGACCCGTATATGGACGGCAGCTTTCAACTCAATGATGGCCTGCGTATGGCGCGGAAGCTGCTGCTGGACATCAATGACAGCGGTTTGCCGGCGGCGGGTGAATTCCTTGATATGATCACGCCCCAATATGTCGCTGATCTGATGAGTTGGGGCGCGATTGGCGCGCGTACCACTGAGTCACAGGTTCACCGCGAACTGGCTTCAGGGCTGTCTTGCCCGGTTGGTTTCAAGAACGGGACCGATGGCACTATCAAAGTAGCAATCGACGCCATTAACGCCGCAGGTTCTCCTCACTGTTTCCTGTCGGTGACCAAATATGGCCATTCCGCCATTGTTGAAACCAGCGGCAATGGCGACTGCCATATTATTTTGCGTGGCGGTAAAGAGCCAAATTACAGCACAGACCATGTTCGCGCAGTTAAAGCGGGGCTGGAAAAAGCCGGTTTGCCGCAGCAGGTCATGATCGATTTTAGCCACGCTAACAGCAGCAAGCAGTATCAAAAGCAGATGCTGGTGGCGGAGGATGTGTCGCAGCAGATTATCGCGGGCGAGAAGGGCATTATTGGCGTGATGATTGAAAGTCATCTGGTGGAAGGTAACCAGAGCCTGGAAAACGGTGAGCCGCTGATCTACGGCAAAAGCGTGACCGACGCCTGCATTGGTTGGGATGACACCGATAAAGTGCTGCGCCAGTTAGCAGCCGCGGTAAAACAGCGCCGCGGTTAACGCTTCGCAGCGCTAAGACTAAAAAAGGCCAGACTCGCGTCTGGCCTTTTGCATTGCAGCGTTAGCTTATTTTGCTTTACCCTGGTTTGCCACGGCGGCTGCTTTCGCAGCGATTTCGTCAGCATCGCCCAGATAGTAATGCTTCAGCGGTTTGAAGTTTTCATCGAACTCATACACCAATGGCACGCCAGTTGGGATGTTCAGTTCCAGGATCGCTTCTTCGCTCATGTTATCAAGATATTTTACCAGGGCACGCAGTGAGTTACCGTGTGCAGCGATAATCACTTTCTCACCGCTTTTCAGGCGCGGCAGAATGCTTTCGTTCCAGTAAGGAATAACGCGATCGATAGTCAGCGCTAGGCTTTCGGTGGTTGGCAGCTGTTCAGCGGTCAAAGAGGCGTAACGCGGATCGTGTCCTGGGAAGCGCTCATCGCTGCGATCCAGCTCTGGCGGGGTCACTGCGAAGCCGCGACGCCATTGTTTAACCTGCTCGTCACCATATTTCGCAGCGGTCTCGGCTTTATCCAGACCCTGCAGCGCACCGTAGTGACGCTCATTCAGGCGCCAGGATTTTTCAACCGGCAGCCAGGCCTGATCCAGCTCATCAAGAACATTCCACAGCGTATGGATAGCGCGTTTCAGCACAGAGGTGTAAGCGAAATCAAAGACGAAACCTTCTTTCTTCAGCAGCTGACCGGCTGCTTTGGCTTCAGTGCGACCTTTGTCAGAAAGATCGACATCGTACCATCCGGTAAAGCGGTTTTCGTTGTTCCACTGGCTTTCGCCGTGTCGCACCAGAACCAGCTTAGTTACGGCCATAGCTTAACTCCTTAATACTTAATGTTTCTATGATAATGGAAACCTGCTGCTGCCAGCCCGACGAGCGGCGCATTGATAACGCCATACCATAACGGAAAACAGCGCACCGCGTAAGCCTGTGTGTTACGCACTGCGCGTTTTCCAGGCGGTAACTCAGCGTGGCGTAAAGCGGTAACGTGTTACCGACTCCCAGCATTCACCCGGTTGCAGCCAGCAATCAGCTTGCGGCCATTCAGGATGATTAGGTGAATCCGGCAAAAATTCACTTTCCAACGCAATGCCCTGGAAAGCAGTATAGCTTTCCTGCTCGCGGGCGCGGGTGCCGTCGAGGTAGTTGCCAGAGTAAAGCTGCAAGGCTGGCGCAGATGTCGTCACGCTGAGTTGCAGCTTGCCATCTGCTGACCATAATTCAGCAGCAGGCTGACTGGCGTCACCAGCGCTATTGAGCAAAAAGGCGTGGTCATAGCCTTTCACCGCTTTTTGGTCGTCATCCGCGAGGAAATCCTGGGCCACGGTTTTAGCCTGACGGAAATCGAAGCTGGTGCCCGCTACCGCTTTCAGTGGCGCATCAGGGATACCCGCGCTGTCAACCGGCAAGTAACGATCGGCGTGCAACTGTAAGACATGCTGGCGTGCGTCACCATGTTGTGCATCAAGATTAAAGTAAGCGTGATTGGTCAGATTGACCGGACAGGCTTTATCGCAGCGTGCTTCATAGCGGATCGACAAACAGTTATCGTCATCAAGCTGAAAGCGTACATCGGCAATCAGATTGCCGGGAAAGCCCTGATCGCCCTCTGGTGAATCCAGGCGGTAATGCACTTCGCTGTCAGACTGGCTGACAATTTGCCAGCGGCGTTTATCAAAGCCTTCCGGGCCGCCGTGAAGCTGGTTTTCCCCCTGATTCGCGGCCAGCTGGCAATCCAGCTTCTTCAGTCTGGCCTGCGCGATGCGGTTAGCATATCGGCCCACCGTCGCGCCGAGATAGGCGTCCTGATGCAGATAGTCGGATGGTGTGGCGCAGCCAAGCAGGGTTTCACGCACGCTGCCGTCATGCATCGGCACGCGAGCCGACAGCCAGGTTGCTCCCCAGTCCATAAAGGTGGCGATCATGCCATTGGCGTTGCGTAAAACGGTAATGCGCCACGGCTGACCATCTGGCGCATGCGAATTTATATCATTCAGCATTGGCCGGCTCCTTCTGTGGCTTTACAGACATAAAAGGTCTCTTTGATGCCGGTTTTCGCTTCGTACTGTTTTTCTACGGCGGCTTTAACCTGATCGACCAGGTCGAGAGGCATTAACGCCACGACGCAACCACCGAAGCCGCCGCCAGTCATACGCACGCCACCGCGATCGCCAATCTCGGCTTTCACAATTTCCACCAGCGTATCAATGGGCGGCACGGTGATCTCAAAATCATCACGCATTGATGCGTGTGATTCGGCCATCAGCTCACCCATGCGTTTCAAATCCCCATTGCTCAGCGCGTCAGCGGCTTCTAATGTGCGGGCGTTTTCAGTCAGGATGTGACGAACGCGCCTGGCGACTTGCGGATCCAGTTTGGCTTCGGCTGCTTCAAATTGCGTCAGATCAACATCACGCAGTGCTGGCTTCTCAAAGAAGCGCGCACCTGTTTCACACTGTTGACGACGCGTATTATATTCGCTCCCGACCAGGTTGCGGCGGAAGTTAGAATTGATGATCACCACGGCGACATCCTTTGGCATAGAAACCGGACGCGTACCCAGCGTGCGGCAGTCAAGCAGCATGGCATGATCTTTCTGGCCCAGGGCGGAAATCAGTTGATCCATGATGCCACAATTACAGCCGACGAACTGGTTCTCTGCCTCCTGGCCATTTACCGCAATTGCCGCGCCATCCAGCGGCAGGGAATACAGTTGCTGCAATACGGTGCCAACCGCCACTTCCAGCGATGCCGAGGAGCTCAATCCCGCGCCCTGCGGCACATTGCCGCTGATCACCATATCGACTCCGCCAAAATCCGCATGGCGTTTTTGCAGGTGTTTCACCACGCCGCGCACATAGTTCGCCCACGTGGGCTCTTCCGTGCGGACAATGGGCTCATCCAGCGAAAAACTGTCTTGCGCGTTGTCGTAGTCCACTGCAATTACGCGTACTTGACGATCGTCACGTCGGGCACAGGCGATGACTGTTTGATAATTAATGGCGCAGGGCAGCACAAAACCGTCGTTGTAGTCGGTGTGTTCACCAATCAGATTCACGCGACCCGGTGCCTGAATAGTATGTGTCGGCGCATAGCCGTAAACATCCGAAAAAACCTGATGGGTGATAGTTTTTAAGCTCATTATTGTGCCTCACGGAAATGAACGTCGCTAACAGAACGCAGCCGCTCAGCAGCCTGCTCAGCCGTTAGATCGCGTTGGGTTTCGGCCAGCATTTCATATCCGACCATAAATTTACGCACCGTTGCAGAACGCAGCAGCGGCGGATAGAAGTGGGCATGCAGCTGCCAGTGCTCATTGGTATCACCATTGAACGGCGCGCCGTGCCAGCCCATGGAATAGGGGAAAGAACACTGAAACAGGTTGTCATAACGGCTGGTGAGCTGCTTCAGCGCCAGCGCCAGATCTTTACGCTGCGCCTCATTCAAATCGGTCAGACGCTTCACATGCGCTTTCGGTAGCAGCAGCGTTTCAAATGGCCAGGCCGCCCACCAGGGAACGACAGCCAGCCAGTGATCGGTTTCAACGACCTTGCGGCTGCCATCTTTCAGTTCACGAGCGGTATAATCCACCAGCATTGGCGAGCCGTTTTTGGCGAAATAGGCACGCTGATGATCATCTTCACGTTGCGCTTCATTAGGCAGAAAGCTGTTGGCCCATACCTGCCCATGAGGATGAGGATTGGAGCAGCCCATTGCTGCACCTTTGTTTTCAAAAACCTGCACCCAGGGATAATGCTGGCCGAGATCGGCCGTTTGCGCCTGCCAGGTACGCACCACCTGTTCCAGCGCGTTGAGCGTCATCTCCGGCAACGTTTTACTGTGATCCGGCGAAAAGCAGATAACACGGCTAGTGCCGCGCGCGCTTTCGCAGCGCATCAGGATGTCATCGCTGGGCGGCGCATCCGGCGTGTCGGTCATCAATGCGGCAAAGTCGTTCGTGAAAACATACGTGCCGGTGTAGTCCGGATTCTTATCACCTGTGACGCGTGTATTACCCGCACACAAAAAGCAATCGGGATCGTGTGCGGGAAGCGTATGGGCCGCAGGGGTTTCTTGTGCACCTTGCCACGGACGTTTAGCACGATGAGGAGAAACCAAAATCCACTGATCGATCAGGGGATTATATCGGCGATGCGGATGATCGACCGGGTTAAATTTTTCCATGTTTAATCCTGGTAAGCGTTAAAAGCCGGTTAGGCATCCATAAAAAGTAGCACATCAGCTAGCACGAAAGCGTGATCGAGCCTGGATAAATGGTATCGTTTACACAAGCTGACTATTCTTATTTTTAGGCTTTATGTGATGGGCGTGGGCTAAAAAAATTCTGACTAAATGGTAGCGGTTACACCATAAAATGAAAAGAACGCCGACAGGGCGGCGTTTAGAGGAAGTTAACGCAGTGATTCCTGACGGTAATCGTAGCCGCCATCGCGAGCGACAAAGCTCAAACGGTGAGTGATACAGTGCGGCGCATCCTCGGCGTGATGCGAGACAAAGAGCAGCTGAGTGCGACCTTCACCAATTAATATGTCAACAAAACGGCGCACCAGCTGACGGTTGATGGGATCAAGCCCTTGCAGCGGTTCGTCAAGGATCAGCAGAGTGGGGTGTTTTACCAGCGCACGCGCAATCAGAACCAGACGCTGCTGGCCCCACGACAAGCTATGGAAAGGCGCATCGCCTTTGTCATGATCCATGCCTAGCAGCGCCAGCCATTGACGTGCCAGCGAAATCTGGCGATCTGAAGCCGCCTGATACAGGCCAATCGAATCAAAAAAGCCGGAGAGGATCACTGTGCGCACGTTCACGCTGACACGGTAATCCAGATGCAGGCTGCTACTGACGTAGCCGATATGCTGTTTAATGTCCCAGATGGTTTCCCCGCTGCCGCGACGAATACCAAACAGGGTTAAATCATTGCTGTAACCTTGCGGATGATCGCCAGTAACTAGGCTCAGCAGCGTTGATTTTCCGGCTCCGTTTGGTCCGGTAATTTGCCAGTGCTCACCTGCGCTGACCTGCCAGCTCAACCCATCAATCACGGGCTGATCGTTATAGGACACTACGCCGTTACGCAGGATCACGCGCGGTGCATCATCTGCCAGCGCTGGCAGCTGATCGGGAACATCTGCTTCTGGTAATACCATGCCTTGTAGCTGTTCACTGTGGGCTAACTGTGCCACCAGCGCTTCAGCCAAAATAGATTTACGTGCGCCACTGTGGGTTAGCGTACATTCCGCTAATACGCCGACCTGCTGGATATAATCAGGGATGTCATCGAAGCGATTTAATACCAGCACTAATGTGAAGTCGGGCTGTTCCAGGCTTTGTAGCGTTTCGGTCAGACTGGCGCGGGAGGCGACATCCAGGCCGTCAAACGGCTCATCCAGAATCAGCAGGTCTGGCTGCTTCATCAGCGCCTGACACAGCAAAGTTTTGCGCGTTTCACCCGTGGAAAGATATTTGAAACGACGCGAGAGTAAATAGCTGATGCCAAACTGTTCTGCCAGTTGTGCGCAGCGCGACGCATCTTTCACTTCATCCTGAATAATTTCTGCAGCGGTACGGCCTGTATCATCTTCGCCTTCACTTAGCAGATCGGTGTTGTTACGCAGCCATTCATCGGAAACCAGCTTTTGCAGTTGTTCAAGAGAAAGGCGGGTCGGACGTTGGTAATGACTGCTAAAAGTGCCTGTTAACGGCGCCAGTTCACCGGACAGCGCCCGTGCCAGCGATGACTTGCCGCTACCGTTGGCGCCAACAAAGGCCCAGCTTTCGCCGCTGTGCAGCTGTATATCGTTCAGGGACAGGGTTCGCGTGTCGCTAAGGCGAAACGTACCTTGCAAAATTTGCAATGAAGCCATGATATATTCCATTTTATGCATCAGTGTTACTGAGTTGTAACCACTGGCTGCGATGAAGTCAAATCACGACCTGTAAATCAAAGTAACGTAGCGACAATCGCATGCCTGGCATTGAAACTGGCGATCACCGTGTCATGTAGCTGTAGCTTTAGCTGCTTTACCTCGTCATTCGGCAACGTGGCGCACAGCGTTTCGCCGCTGGCTAAGGTCATCAAAATTTCGCTGACCTGCTCGCCGGGCTCAATGGCATTAATCTGCGCTGCCAGCTGGTTATCCTCCTTGCCCGGCTGGTAGTTCACCCGGATCCACGGCGCTTTGACCAGCACCAGTACTTCCTTGCCCGCCGTCAGTTGCAGGCGTTCTGCACTGCGCTGGGTTAAGGCTACGTTCAGCCGGGTCTGGCCATCGGCCAGTAAAATAGTCAGATGTTGCACTATCGGTTGATCATCATTCGCGATAACCGTGCCAAATAATTGATTGCGCGCACTGGTTTGTAAGGAAAAACGGGCAATTGCCGCCAGCAGGCTGTCGAGCGGTAGAGAGTCTTGCTGCAAGGCATCAAAGGCTTTTTGCTGAATCTGCTCCAGCAACTGAAACAGCTGAATCAGTCGTTCGCCGTAACGCGTCAGATTCGCACCGCCACCGCCTTTACCGCCGGTGGCGCGCTCAACCAGCGTTTCGTCCGCCAGCAGGTTCATGTCATTAATGGCATCCCACGCGCTCTTATAGCTGATGCCTGCAAGCTTAGCACCCTGGCTGATTGAACCGGTTTGCTGGATGCGTTTCAACAGCTCAATGCGGCGTGGATCGGCAAAAAGTTTCTGCTGTAAGCGGATATGAAGAGAAAGTTCGGCTTGCATGACAGCTCCGGCAAAAGATCAATTCAGGAAAACCCTGTGATGATAGCGGCGTTTTGTTGAAAAAGTAAAAGCACGAAAAGGGCTGCGCAAATTTTACCTGAACCGTTACAATCCCTTTTTTGTTCGCAAAGTGAGACGCTCCATGTTGGAATTGCTAAAAAGCCTCGCCGTGGCGGTAATTATGGTGCCCATCGTAATGGCCCTGATGCTTGGCCTGATTTATGGCCTGGGCGAAGTGTTTAACGTCATCTCAAAATTTGGTCATCGCGAAAACGCTTCATCCCGCTCGCACAATTAATTTCCCACAACGCCCGTCATTGTTACGGGCGTTGATGCGCTCCTCTCTTCTTTTTCAGCCTTGTTGATTTTCACCCGATAATTTCATGACACTGCGGGAATTTGCGTTGTATTATCGCCTACACAACGAACTGCTGGAGAAGAACATGTCTGTATCATCAACCCGTTGGGGTTTGGCTGCTGTATTAAGCGTGTCGCTGGCTGGTCAGGCCGTGGCGGCAGAAAAAATTACCGTATTTGCAGCGGCGTCGCTGACGAATGCCTTACAGGATATTGCCACCCAGTATCAGAAAAAAAGCGGCGTCGAAGTGGTGTCTTCTTTTGCTTCTTCTTCCACGCTGGCACGCCAGATTGAGCAGGGCGCACCGGCCGACCTGTTTATTTCTGCCGATCAGCAATGGATGGATGATGCAGTCGCGAAAAAGAGCATGATCGACAACACGCGCTTCACGTTGTTAGGTAATGACCTGGTGCTGGTGGCGCCCCGCAGCGCATCGGCTAAAGCGGTAACCATCAACGAAAAAACCGACTGGAAAAGCCTGCTGAAAGGCGAGCGGCTGGCCGTGGGCGACCCGGCTCACGTGCCAGCCGGTATTTACGCGAAAGAAGCGTTACAGAAATTAGGCGCATGGGAGACCGTATCGCCGGTCATGGCACGTGGCAATAACGTGCGCGCCGCGCTGGCGCTGGTTGAGCGTAACGAAACGCCGTATGGCATTGTTTATGGTTCGGACGCGGTAGCCAGCAATAAAGTGCAGGTCGTCGGAACTTTCCCTGAATCGAGCCATAAAGCAGTGGAATATCCAATGGCAATCGTTAAAGATCACGACGGTAGTGCCGTTACTGCTTTTTATAATTACTTAAAAGGGCCGGAAGCGGCTACCGTGTTTAAACATTACGGATTCACACCCAAGACATGATATTTAGCGATCTCGAATGGCAGGCGGTGATGCTCAGCCTGAAAGTGTCTGGCATTGCCGTGTTCTGCAGCCTGCCATTTGGCATCCTGATGGCCTGGATTCTGGTCCGTTGCCGGTTTCCGGGCAAAACCCTGCTTGATAGTTTCATTCACCTGCCCTTGGTGCTGCCGCCAGTGGTTGTCGGTTATCTGCTGCTGATTGGTCTGGGACGGCGGGGGATAATCGGTGAAAAGCTGTATGACTGGTTTGGCTTTAGCTTCGCTTTTAGCTGGCGCGGCGCGGCGCTGGCGTCGGCGGTGATTGCGTTTCCGCTGATGGTGCGCGCGATTCGTCTGGCGCTGGAGGCCGTTGATACGCGACTGGAGCAAGCCGCCCGAACGTTAGGCGCGGGTCGCTGGCGGGTATTCTTCACCATCACGTTACCGCTGACTCTGCCGGGCATTATTGTTGGCACTGTACTGGCGTTTGCGCGTTCGCTCGGCGAATTTGGCGCAACCATCACCTTCGTTTCAAATATTCCCGGCGAGACGCGCACCATTCCGCTGGCGATGTATACCCTGATTGAAACTCCCGGTGCGGAAGGCGCAGCAGCGCAATTATGCGTGATTGCGATTGTGCTGGCGCTGGCGTCGTTACTGGTTTCGGAGTGGCTGGCGCGCTGGGGCCGTAAGCGCATGGGGCCTGATGCTGTCACTTAATTTTTCCCAGCAGTTGGGCGATCATCTTCTTGACGTCAGCGCGCAGATTCCGGCTAAAGGCATTACGGCGGTGTTCGGCGTATCGGGCGCAGGGAAAACCTCGCTCATTAATGCTATTGGTGGATTAACCCAGCCACAGCATGGATATATCCATCTTAACGATCGCGTGCTGGTTGATGTGGAAAAACGGATCGTGCTGCCGCCGGAAAAACGCCGCATTGGCTATGTCTTTCAGGATGCGCGCCTGTTTCCGCATTATCGCGTGCGCGGCAATCTGCAATATGGCATGGCTCCGAAGATGAAAGGGCAGTTTAACCACCTGGTTTCGCTGCTTGGTCTGGAAGCGCTACTGAATCGCTTTCCGGTATCGCTGTCTGGTGGCGAAAAACAACGCGTGGCGATTGGACGCGCTTTACTCACCGCGCCAGATATTTTGCTGATGGATGAGCCGCTGGCGTCGCTGGACCTGCCGCGTAAACGTGAGCTGATGCCTTACCTGCAAAAGCTGGCGAAGCAGGTCGAAATTCCACTGCTGTATGTGTCGCACAGCCTCGAAGAGATCCTGCAGTTAGCCGACAATGTGCTGGTGCTGGATAGCGGTAAAGTTAAAGCGTTTGGTCCGCTGGAGTGTGTCTGGAGCAGCAGCGCGATGCGTCCGTGGCTGCCGATAAGTGAACTGACCAGCGTGCTGCGCGTGCAGGTGCTGAAACAGCATCCGGATTATCCGATGACCGCGCTGTCGTTAGGCGATCAGCACATCTGGGTCAGCCGGATAAACCATCCCGTAAAAACACCGCTACGTATTCGCATTGCCTCAGCGGATGTCTCGCTGGCGCTGCAACCACCACATAACACCTCGATCCGTAATATCTTGCCCGCACAGGTGGTGGAACTGATGGAAGTTGGCGAACAGGTAGAAGTGAAATTGCGTATCGGTATCAGCGAACTATGGGCGCGCATTTCGCCATGGGCGCGGGATGAACTGGGCATTCGGCCAGAACAATGGCTTTATGCCCAGATCAAAAGCGTCTCGATAACATCCTGATTACAGCACTTCTTTATAGATAGTATCGGCAATGCCGGTTTCGAGATTGGTGTCGATGACCTTTTTCGCCCGGAGCTGGATGGCTTCATCGGCATTGCCCATGGCTATTCCCAGACCAACGGATTTCAGCATGCTGAGATCATTGTAGTTATCACCAAACGCGATCACCTCGCTCATCTTCAGACCCTGCGATGCTACCCATTGTGCCAGCCGTTTGCCTTTGCTGTTACCGCCTCGCGCAATATCGACCTGATCGTGCCAGGACCATTCACATGCCAGCCCTAATTCTGCCTCCACTTTCTCTGCGAACAGCTCCAGCTCGGCGATATTTTCATGAGACAGCGCAAATTTCCAGATAGATTCAGCTTCACGCGCCGCTTGTGCCAGATCCGGCACCTGCTTAAATACCGGACGCTGGTGGGGCGGCAGCGATTCGGCCCAGTTTAAGGTGCGGGTAACATGGCCGGTTGGCGTTTGGTACAGCATCGCCTCATCGATATACAGCAGGCCGTGGATTCGCTGTTCATCCAGCATTTCAATGACGCGTAACGCCAGCTGTTTGTCCAGCGGATCGGCAGCTAATACTTTTTTATTTTGATAATCATACAGATAGGTTCCATTACAGCAGATTGCGGGTGTATCCAGCTCCAGTGCCTGGTAAAAAGGATGAATCGCACAGTGGTGGCGACCCGTAACAATGACGACCTTAATACCGGCTTCGCGCGCCCGCTTCAGCGCTTCGATGGACTGCGGCAGAATGGTTTTTGCTGGCGTTAATAGCGTGCCGTCGAGATCGAGGGCAATGACACGATAGCTCATTAATCCTTCCGTCTGTATCAGTTAGCGAGGCGTCAAGTCTACATTGCGGGCGGGGCAGAGACAAAAAACAAGGCACAAATGATTCCAGCGGCGGCACGGAAAACGCGCTAAAGTGATTTCCTGAAGTTAAGCAGGCAGCGTAAAAGGAGAATGCATGAAACAAGTTGTCTACACCGCCAGTCCAGAGAGTCAGCAGATTCACGTCTGGCAGTTGAATGAAGATGGCGCATTGACTCTGCTTCAGGTGACGGATGTCGCCGGTCAGGTTCAGCCGATGGTGGTGAGTCCGAAAAAAGATTTTCTCTATGTTGGCGTGCGGCCCAGTTTCCGCATTTTAGCCTTTCGTATTGCAGCCGACGGTACCCTGACCGAGGCGGGGCAGGCACCTTTGCCGGGCAGTCCGACACACCTCTCCACCGATCATGCCGGTAAGTTCCTGTTCTGCGGATCATATAATGACGAATGCGTTAGCGTCAGCCCGATCAGTGTCGATGGTTTACCACAGGCGCCTTCACAGGTCATTCACGGTCTGGCTGGATGTCATTCCGCTAATATTGATAACGCTAACCAGACGCTGTTTGTTCCTGCTCTGAAGCAGGATCGTATTTGCCTGTTCGAACTGAGCGCAGAAGGCCAGTTAACGCCGCGTAAGCAGGCGCAGGTCACGACGGTTGAAGGTGCCGGGCCGCGACATATGGCGTTCCATCCGAACGGCAATTACGCCTATTGCGTGAACGAGCTGGACAGCACCGTGGATGTTTGGGCGCTCAGTAATGCCCAGGGTGAAGTGGCACGGGTACAAACGTTAGATTTGATGCCGCCAGGTTTTACCGGTACGCGCTGGGCTGCGGATATTCATCTTACGCCAAACGGGAAATTCCTGTACGCCTGCGATCGCACCAGTAGCACGCTGGCGGTATTCAGTGTCAGTGAAGATGGCGCATTGCTGGCGATAGAAGGTTTCCAGCCAACCGAAACGCAACCGCGCGGTTTTAACATTGATACCAGTGGCAAGTATCTGGTGGCGGCGGGGCAGAAATCCCATCATATTGAGATTTACAGCATTACTGAGCCACAGGGTTTATTAAAACCATTAGGCCGTTACGCGGTAGGCCAGGGTCCGATGTGGGTAGTCATTCATCAGCTTGCAGCCTGATTCATTTCCCTCACGCCCGCAATAGATGCGGGCGATATTTATCCTGTCGTCACGTCTTTTTTACAGCGTTAACAGACATGAAAAGGATTACGAATACATCGCAGTTAACGACGCGCTGGCCAGCACATGAAAATGCACATTAAAACCCACCATTGCGCCACTTGCGCCTTCGTCTACGTCGATATTATCCACGTCTAACGCATGTACGCTGAAGATATAACGATGACTTTCGCCTTTCGGTGGCGCTGCGCCGCCATAGCTGGCCTGGCCGAAATCAGTACGCGTCTGAACGGCACCCGCAGGTAATGAAACTACGCCCGATCCCGCCCCTTGCGCTAGGGCGGTGGTACTGGCAGGGATATTCGCTACCACCCAATGCCACCAGCCGGAACCGGTCGGCGCGTCGGGATCGTAGCAGGTCACGACAAAACTTTTGGTGCCTTGCGGTGCGTTTTCCCAGGCAAGATGCGGCGACACATTCTCGCCTTGATAACCCATGCCATTAAACACATGCTTCTCAGGCAGTTTGTCGCCCTCGTTAAAGTCCTGACTATAAATTCGCATCACCTCTCCTTCTGTTGTCGTTAAACTCCCCCTCATCTTAGCGAAAAAGGGTGCCACTTCCAGTTGTTAGCTTAACTCACGAAGTAAAATGGGAAGGATGCTCAAGCGCCACGCCTATAGCCTGTATAAGCTTTTCCAGGGCTGCCGGGGCGATGATGTAAGGCGGCATCAGGTAAATCAATCGACCAAATGGCCGTATCCAGACGCCCTGTGAAACAAAAAATTGCTGTAACGCCGCCATGTTGACCGGCTGATGGGTTTCTACCACGCCGATTGCGCCCAATACACGAACACTTTTCACCTGCGACGCCGCTTGTAATGGCAGTAATTGTTCACGCAGCTGATGCTCGATGCTGGCAACCTGCGCTGTCCATGCGCCCTCCTGCAACATGCGCAAGCTCTCCACGGCAACCGCACAGGCCAGCGGATTTCCCATAAAGGTTGGGCCATGCATAAAACAGCCTGCCGGACTACGGCTGATGGTATCGGCTACCTCGCGCGTGGTCAGGGTTGCGGCCAGCGTCATGGTGCCGCCGGTTAATGCTTTCCCGACACACAAAATATCAGGCTCAATGCCCGCATGCTGGCAGGCAAACAGCTTGCCGGTGCGACCAAAGCCGGTGGCAATTTCATCAGCTATCAGTAAAACGCCGTAGCGATCGCAATATTCACGTACGCGTTGTAAATAACGCGGGTGATAAAAACGCATTCCCCCCGCGCCTTGCACAACTGGCTCAAGAATAACGGCCGCTAGCTGTTGATGATGCTGCTTTATCAGGCGAGCAAAATCGTCGAAATCATGCGCATTCCATTCATCATCAAAACCACATTCTGGTGCCGCCGCAAAAACATGCTCGGGTAGATAGCCACGCCATAAGCTGTGCATCGAATTATCGGGGTCGCACACCGACATCGCAGCAAAAGTGTCACCGTGATAGCCACGCTTGAGGGTTAAAAATTTCTGGCGGGTTTCGCCGCGTCCTAACCAGTATTGCAGCGCCATTTTCATTGACACTTCTACTGAAACCGAACCGGAGTCGGCAAGGAAAACACATTCCAGCGCGGCGGGTGTCATTTCCACCAGCTTGCGACACAGCGCTACTGCTGAGGGATGGGTAATGCCGCCAAACATCACGTGTGACATCTGCGTCATTTGCTGCTGTAACGCCTGGTTCAGACGGGGATGGTTGTAGCCATGAATGGCTGCCCACCAGGACGACATGCCGTCCACTAACTCGCGCCCATCAGCCAGCTGTAGCAGATACCCTTGCGCTGCCACCACCGGGTAACACGGCAGCGGATCCTGCATGGATGTGTAGGGATGCCAGATATGCTGGCGATCAAATTCGGCGTCGCTTTGAGTGAACATGGGTATTGTAAACCAAAAATAAAAAATATAGTTTACAAGTATAACCACGTTAATCGTCGGGATGACACCCTTTTTTGGAGCAGGCAATGGCACAACGTTGGACACTCGCGCAGGCACAGGCGCTATTTGATAAACCGTTTCTCGAACTCATGTTTGAAGCGCAGCAGGTACATCGTGAGCACTTCGATCCGCGCCAGGTGCAGGTCAGCACCTTGTTATCCATCAAAACTGGCGCCTGTCCGGAAGACTGCAAATACTGTCCGCAAAGTGCGCGCTATAAAACCGGACTTGAGTCCGAGCGGCTAATGGAAGTGGATGAAGTCTTAACCTCCGCCCGCAAGGCTAAAGCCGCGGGTTCCAGCCGTTTCTGTATGGGCGCAGCATGGAAGAACCCCAGTGACCGCGACATGCCTTATCTCGAAAAAATGGTCGAGGGCGTAAAGGCGATGGGGATGGAAACCTGTATGACGCTGGGCACGCTTAGCGACACGCAGGCACAGCGACTTGCCGGTGCCGGACTGGATTTTTATAACCACAATCTTGACACCTCGCCGGAATTTTACGGCAGCATTATCACTACCCGCAGCTATCAGGAGCGCCTGGATACGCTGGGTAAAGTACGTGATGCCGGTATAAAAGTGTGTTCAGGCGGCATAGTGGGCCTGGGCGAAACCGTTAACGATCGCGCCGGGCTTCTGGTGCAGCTGGCAAACCTGCCGACGCCACCAGAAAGCGTGCCAATTAATATGCTGGTAAAGGTGAAAGGCACGCCGCTGGCAGATAACGATGACGTTGAGCCTTTCGATTTTATCCGCACCATCGCGGTTGCGCGCATCATGATGCCAACTTCGCACGTACGCCTTTCCGCAGGCCGTGAACAGATGAGTGAGCAAACCCAGGCAATGTGTTTTATGGCCGGGGCTAACTCCATCTTTTACGGTTGCAAGCTGCTGACCACGCCAAACCCGGAAGAAGACAAAGATCACCTACTGTTCCGCAAACTGGGACTGAACCCGGAACATACGCATACGCAAAACGGCGATAACGAACAGCAGCAGCATTTAAGCGAACAGCTGTTTAAAGCCGATACCGAACAGTTCTATAACGCGGCGGTGTAATGAGCTGGCAGCATCGCATTACCGAGGCACTGACGCAGCGGCGCGCAGCCGATGGCTGGCGCCAGCGCCATATCACCGAAGGCAACCACACCCGCTCGCTGCTGCTGGCGGGTAAGCGTTATCGCCACTTTTCCAGCAACGATTACCTCGGATTGAGTCAGCATCCTGCGGTGATTGCGGGCTGGCGGCAGGGCGCTGAGCAAGCCGGTGCAGGGGCGGGCGCATCGGGCCACGTAACCGGCTTCCATCGTCTGCATGCCGATCTGGAAGCGCAGCTTGCCGACTGGCTGGGTTATTCGCGTGCACTGCTGTTTATTTCTGGTTTTGCTGCCAACCAGGCGGTGATCCATCTGCTGGCGGAAAAAAACGATCGCATTCTGGCGGACAAACTGGCGCACGCGTCGCTATTAGATGCGGCCAGCCATAGCCCGGCGCAACTGCGTCGTTTCAGTCATAACGATGTCCAGAGCCTCGCGACGCGCTTAGATGCGCCCTGTGACGGCGAAACGCTGGTGGTGACAGAAGGCATTTTCAGTATGGATGGCGACAGCGCGCCGCTAAGCGCAATTGCTGAACAAACGCGTCGCGCTAACGGCTGGCTGTTGGTGGATGATGCGCATGGCATTGGTGTGACAGGCGAGCAGGGACGCGGTAGCTGCTGGCAGCAAAAGGTAAAACCGGAACTGTTAGTCGTGACGTTTGGCAAAGCGTTTGGTGTCAGCGGTGCGGCATTGCTGTGTGATGACGCAACCGCAGACTACTTCATGCAGTTCTCTCGCCACCTGATTTATTCAACGGCGATGCCACCGGCGCAAGCCTGTGCGTTGCAAACGGCGCTGCAACAGATTCAGCAAGGTGACGCGTTGCGCCAGCAGCTCAACGCCAATATTCAGCGCTTCCGTGCGGGCGCGGCTTCGCTACCGTGGCAATTGATGAATTCCGACAGCGCTATCCAGCCGTTAATTGTCGGCGGCAATGCTCAGGCAATGGCGTTATCGCAAAAACTGGCCGATGCGGGTTGCTGGGTCAGCGCGATACGCCCCCCCACCGTGCCGCCGGGCACAGCCCGGTTGCGTATAACCTTAACCGCCGCGCATTTGCCTGAAGATATAGACGTATTACTGGAGGCGCTGCATGACGCTGTTGGTGGATAAACGCGCCGTGGCACGCGCTTTTGGCCGTGCGGCCACGCATTATGATCGCCACGCGGCATTGCAACGCTTAAGCGGCGACGCACTGCTGGCGCTGGCACCGCTGCACACCGGTAAAAAGGTGCTGGATGCCGGATGTGGGACGGGCTGGTATAGCCATGTCTGGCGACAGCGCGGCAAGCAAGTCACCGCACTCGATTTGTCAGCACAGATGCTTCAACAGGCCCGACAAAATAACGCGGCCGACCATTACCTGATGGGGGATATTGATGCCCTACCGTTTGCCAGCGCCAGTATGGACATGGTGTGGAGCAACCTGGTGGTGCAGTGGAGCGACACGTTACGTGCAGCGCTGAGCCAGTTTACGCGTGTGCTGAAGCCAGAAGGTTGCTTGCTGTTTTCTACGTTAAGTGCCGGTTCGCTGCATGAAGTGCATCAGGCCTGGTCGCATATTGATAATGGCACCCATGCCAATCATTTCCTGAATGAACAGGAGATCGCGACTACCTGTGCTGAATATCACCTGAAATGTCAGTCGCAGGTGATTACGTTGCATTTTCCGGATGCGCTTAGCGCAATGCGCTCCCTAAAAGGTATTGGCGCAACGCATTTGCATCAGGGGCGTGAAAGCCACTTATTAACACGTCAGCGTCTGGCGCAGCTGGAAAAACACTGGCCACGCGACGCACAAGGATTTCGCCTTAGTTACCATTTGATGTATGGAGTCAGTTCATGATGAAACGCTGGTTTATCACCGGCACCGACACCGAAGTCGGTAAAACCGTTGCCAGCAGCGCGTTACTGCAAGCGGCAAGCGCAGCGGGTTTTCGTACCGCGGGTTACAAGCCGGTAGCGTCAGGCTGCGACGTTACGCCTGAAGGCATTCGTAATAGCGATGCGCTGGCCTTACTGCGCTACAGCAGCGTGGCGCTGGATTACCCACAGGTCAATCCGCTGGCGTTTATTGAACCAACCTCACCGCATATCATCAGCGCCGAAGAGGAAAGGCCAATTACATTTGATACGTTATCGACAGGGTTACGTCAGCTGGAGCCGCTAGCCGAGTGGATTTTGGTTGAGGGCGCAGGCGGTTGGTATACGCCGCTATCGGCAAGTGAAACTTACGCCGACTGGGTGGAAGCGGAACAGCTACCGGTGATTTTAGTGGTGGGCGTGAAACTGGGCTGCATTAATCACGCTATGCTTACGTCTGATGCGATAAAAGCACGTGGGCTGCGCCTGGCGGGCTGGATCGCCAATACCGTTTTGCCGCCGGGCAAACGCCACCAGGAGTATCTTACTACGCTGAAACAGCGTTTACCGGCACCCTGTCTCGGCGAGATTCCGTATCTCACCGATGCCGCCCAGTATGCCGACTGTGGCCGCTATTTGACCTTGCCTGCCTGATCACATCACCGTCAGCCATTTGTTGACGGTGAAATCATCTAACTGCGCCACTTTGCCCTGCGCCACATTGCGCCCGCGGTGCAGCAGTAGAAAATAATCGGCAACCCGACGAATCAGTGACACACGCTGCTCCAGCAGCAATATCGTCATGCCGTAATCCAGATTGAGGCGGCGGATCAAATTTCCCATTTCTTCTTCCAGCCATGGCGACATGCCATCGGTGGGCTCGTCCAGAATTAACAGTTTGGGCTGTAATACCAGCGCCCGCGCTAGCGCCAGCTGCTGTTGTTGATCAACCGGCAGATCGCCACTGCGCTGCTGGCGTAAAGAATAGAGGGCAGGAAACAGATCAAATACCATTTCAGGGATAGCGCGATGGCGATCTGCCTGATCCGCACCTGCCAGTAGCGCGATCAATAAATTATCTTCAACACTCATCTGCGTGAAAATATGGCTTCCTTGAGGTACATAGCCAATGCCTCTGCGCGCGCGTTGTTCAGCCGGTTGCAGCAGCAAATCCTCCGGCGGTGCGCCATTTTCCTGCCAGAATATTGAGCCACTGTTGATCGGCAGTTTGCCCATAATGCAATTCACTAACGTGGTTTTGCCCATACCGGGGCGACCCAGAACGCCGGTACAGGTGCCGGGGGGGAGATCCAGATCCACATCCCACAGTATGTGATTTTGACCGTAAAATTGATTTACCGAACGTAAACTCAGCATCTTATACACTCCTTCCAGATAATTGGCCTGAATGCTTCCGCTCTTTGTCGTCTGGCAAACAAGACATCAACAATGGCGCTTCCGCCATTGCCGCACAGTACGCCAACGAGCGCGGGGACGCTTACCGATACCAGAACTTGCAATTCTCAGGCCAGATTCAAAATATGGCCTGTTCTAGCCTGAGAAAGCGATAAAATGGCGGCCAAACATGAGAAATGTTTAACCATTTCTGAAGTGATAAAAACATTGCACTCAGACAGTGCCGGATGCTTAACGGTTCTGGTACAGCTGTGCTGTGACGAAGCACCGCACCTGATGATGACCGGCCTTTAAAAGACTCTTTCAGCGAGTAAATTTTTCATCAAGGCTCCAAAAGGATAGTTAAAGCTTTACAGAAAGGGGCAAATTTAGCCGAAAAAAATTTATTTCTAAGCGGGATTTTGCTGGGGGAAAAATTATACACAGCCGATGGCGACAGGGCTGACTTTAGTTATCCACTATTCCTGTGGATAACCTTGTGCATTAGGTAATGAAAACAGGTTGAAAGCGAGGAAATACGCGGCTTGTTCACATTATGCTGAGAAACTGGGCTTTTCGGCCTTAATGAATAAATTCAAAAAGTTAATAAAAAACAAGCCTAAGGATTATCCGGCAGTTCATCAAACCGTAATTTTATGACGCTCTATTGACAAATGTTAAAATGACGCTCCATCTGGGGATAACCTTGCGCAACAAAGATGCCGTGTCTGGCTTATACATTCTGTTTACAGATTACGGCGACTTTCCTCATAACAGTGCAGAATTACTGTTGTTATATCCAGTATTTTTTTCTGGTAAAATTGCCATAGCGGAGTAAACTTATCGCCTGCCCGCCGACTTCTTCAGCAGGAACCACATTCATGAGTAAAGCCTTTAAATTAAATTCTGCTTTCAAGCCCTCTGGCGACCAGCCTGAAGCGATCCGTCGCCTGGAAGAAGGGCTTGAGGATGGACTGGCTCATCAGACGCTGCTAGGCGTAACCGGCTCGGGGAAAACGTTTACCGTAGCCAACGTCATTGCCGATCTTAATCGGCCTACGATGGTACTGGCACCGAATAAAACGCTGGCGGCGCAGCTCTATGGTGAAATGAAAGAATTTTTCCCGGACAACGCTGTGGAATTCTTTGTCTCTTATTACGACTATTATCAGCCCGAGGCCTATGTTCCCAGCTCCGATACCTTTATTGAAAAGGATGCCTCGGTAAACGAACATATCGAGCAGATGCGCCTTTCCGCGACCAAAGCGCTGCTTGAGCGCCGCGATGTGATTGTGGTGGCGTCGGTTTCAGCGATCTACGGTCTGGGCGATCCCGATCTCTATCTGAAAATGATGCTCCATCTGACGCGCGGCATGATTATCGATCAGCGCAGTATTCTGCGCCGTCTGTCGGAGCTGCAATACACCCGTAACGATCAGGCTTTCCAGCGCGGCACGTTCCGCGTGCGCGGTGAGGTGATCGACATCTTTCCGGCAGAATCCGATGACATCGCGTTGCGTGTGGAACTGTTTGATGAAGAGGTCGAACGGCTGTCGTTATTTGATCCGCTGACCGGTCAGGTGGAGTCGGTGATCCCGCGTTTTACCATTTATCCCAAGACGCACTATGTCACGCCGCGCGAGCGTATATTGCAGGCGATGGAAGACGTTAAAGTTGAGCTGGCTGACCGTCGCAAAGTATTACTGGAAAACAATAAGCTGTTAGAAGAGCAGCGTATTACTCAGCGTACCCAGTTTGATTTGGAGATGATGGGCGAATTAGGTTATTGCTCCGGTATCGAAAACTATTCGCGCTATCTTTCCGGGCGCGGACCGGGCGAAGCGCCACCCACGTTATTTGATTATTTGCCTGCGGATGGGTTGCTGGTGGTGGATGAATCCCACGTCACCATTCCACAAATCGGCGGCATGTACCGCGGCGATCGGGCGCGTAAAGAAACGCTGGTGGAATACGGTTTCCGCTTGCCGTCCGCGCTGGATAACCGCCCAATGAAATTTGAAGAGTTTGAAGCGCTGGCCCCACAAACGATTTATGTCTCCGCGACGCCAGGCAATTATGAACTGGAAAAATCGGGCTCCGAAGTTATCGATCAGGTGGTGCGCCCGACCGGTTTGCTGGATCCGATCCTTGAGGTGCGCCCGGTCGCGACCCAGGTTGACGATCTGCTGTCAGAGATCCGCCAGCGCGTGGCGATCAACGAGCGCGTCCTGGTGACTGTGCTGACTAAACGCATGGCAGAAGATCTTACCGAATACCTTGAAGAACACGGCGAAAAAGTGCGTTATCTGCACTCGGATATTGATACCGTTGAGCGTATGGAGATTATCCGCGATTTGCGTTTGGGCGAATTTGACGTACTGGTGGGGATTAACCTGCTGCGTGAAGGTCTGGATATGCCAGAAGTGTCACTGGTGGCGATTCTGGATGCGGATAAAGAAGGTTTTCTGCGTTCCGAACGCTCGTTGATTCAAACCATTGGCCGTGCCGCACGTAATATCAATGGGAAAGCGATTCTTTATGGCGACAAAATTACGCCATCAATGGCGCGCGCCATTGAAGAGACTGAGCGTCGTCGTGAAAAACAGCAGCAATATAACGAAGCCAACGGCATCGTACCGCAGGGCCTGAATAAAAAGATCACTGATATTCTGGAGTTGGGTAATAACGTGGTGAAAACGCGCGGCAAAGCCAGGTCAACACGACGTGGTGCAGCCGAAGCGGAAGCCGATTATCTGGCCTTGTCGCCGCAGGCACTGCAGAAAAAGATCCACGAGCTGGAAGGGCAGATGCAGCAGCATGCGCAGAACCTGGAATTTGAGCAGGCGGCTAACGTGCGCGATCAGCTGCATGAACTGCGCACGCTTTTTATTGCTGCATCGTAATTTAGTTTAACCCCTGGATGGCGTGTTCTAATGCGACGCGTAACAGCTGGCGGTCATGACGATATTGAATGTCAGCGGCTTCCAGCGGTTCGCGCACAATTAGCCGGTTCTCAATGTTGCGGGTATCGGCTGCCGGGCTAATCACAATGGCATCAATGACGCGTTTGCCAATATAACGTTCCATCATTTCCAGCTTATCGGCAACGGTCAGGCTGGCGGCGGCGGGGCTTAGCTCACGTCCCAGATTGCCAATGTAGACCATGGTCGCGGGCGTACGACGCAGCGCCTGAGCCATTTCTTCCATCAGTAAAATGGGCATCAGGCTGGTATAAAAACTGCCGGGACCAATCAGAATAAGATCGGCTTCAGCAATGGCTTCCAGTGCTTCACGGGTAGGCTGCACGTTAGGATGCAACATCATTTCCTGCGGCGGTTGCTTCATCTCATCGATGGCGGTTTCGCCGTAAACCATATTGCCTTCGTTATCCAGCGCCACCAGGTCAACCGGCTGCTCGGACATCGGGATGAGAAACGCATCTACTTTTAATAAATTGCGAATAATATTAATGGCTTCGAGTGGACGCACGCTAAGGTGATCGAGCGCTTTCAGCATCAAATTGCCCAGATTATGACCTGCCAGCTCACCGTTGCCGGCAAAGCGATATTCAAACATCGCTGACGCCACGCTGGGTTCAGCGATTAACTGGTTAATACAATTACGCATGTCACCCCATGCAATACCGCCTTCTGAGCGACGGATACGCCCGGTCGAGCCACCATTATCCGTGGTCGTAACAATGCCGGTCAGGCGCGAACCAAGCGGGGAAAGCGCCGACATCACGCGTCCTAAACCATGTCCGCCACCTAAAGCCACGACGCGATCGAGATCGGCCAGTGTTCGATTCATACTTCTCCTTAAAACGCGCCGGGTGCCTGACCTCTTAAAAACAGGGCCGGACGAGGATGACAATCATCAATTTCTGCTGTGCATTTTAACGTATCCTGTCGCGAAAATGCGGTGAAAGTTCGTTATGTTACTAAATATATAGCGAAAACAGCCGATGGAATAGTATGAAATTTCGCGCTACCATCACTCTAACCGCGTTGATCATAAGGTCAGCGTACACTCTAGCCTGAGTGCCTAAGTCGCAAGATAGGGGATTCAGGCCGTAGCCTTCGCGCTACCAGGGTGCAGAAAGAAATGCCTGCATCTCCCGAATCTGGAAAGGTGTTCCGGTGCCACAATTTACTGATGCATTTGAACGTAAGTTCTATTACTTGCGTTTGTCGGTCACGGACGTATGCAACTTCCGTTGTACCTACTGTTTGCCGGACGGCTACAAACCGCACGGCATCCGTAATAAAAGCTTTCTTTCGCTGGATGAAATTCGTCGTGTGACGCGCGCATTTGCTGCCGCAGGCACTGAAAAAGTGCGCCTGACCGGTGGCGAACCATCACTACGGCGCGATTTCACCGACATCATCGCTGCAGTACGTGAAAACGCTTCGATTCGCCATATTGCTGTTACCACCAACGGCTATCGCCTTGCGCGCGACGTCAGACAGTGGCGCGATGCCGGTTTAACCGCGCTCAACGTCAGCGTTGATAGCCTGGATGCGCGTCAGTTTCATGCTATTACCGGTCAGGATAAATTCCATCAGGTGATGGCAGGAATCGATGCGGCCTTTGACGCGGGTTTTCAGCAGGTCAAAGTCAACAGCGTGCTGATGCGCGATCTTAACAGTCACAACCTGATTACCTTCCTTGACTGGATTCGACCTCGCCCCATTCAGCTACGTTTTATCGAACTGATGGAAACCGGCGACGGCGGCTCGCTGTTTCGTCAGCAGCATGTCTCTGGCGCCGTGATCCGCGATCAATTGATCGCCCAGGGCTGGCAACGTCGCTTAAGCGGACGCAGCGATGGTCCGGCCCAGGTGTTTTCTCACCCGGATTATATTGGCGAAATTGGCTTAATCATGCCGTATGCCAAAGATTTTTGTGCCAGCTGCAACCGTCTGCGCGTGTCTGCCCAGGGTAATCTGCATCTTTGCCTGTTTGGCGAAGGTGGCATACCGCTGCGCGATTTGCTGGCCGCTGATGATCAGCAGCTGGAGCTGCAAGCGCGTATCGCCAGCAGCCTCGGTCAGAAAAAGCAGACGCATTTTCTGCATCAGGGTAATACCGGCATGACACAAAATCTTTCTTATATTGGCGGATAATTCAGGAGCCACCATGGGTAAACCAACCCCCGAATTTCAACCGTTGCAGCTTGCCGTGCTAACCGTTTCGGACAGCCGCGATGCCGACAATGACACATCTGGTGATTACCTACGTGAAGCGGCTCGCGAAGCCGGGCATAGCGTGGTTGATCACGCCATTGTGCCGGACAACCTTTACCGGGTACGCGCTATTGTTTCGCGCTGGATCGCCAGCGAAGATGTGCAGGTGGTGATGGTGAATGGGGGGACGGGGTTCAACCCCAAAAACAGTACGCCGGAAGCGCTACTGCCGCTTTTTGACCGCGAGATTGACGGTTTTGGCGAGCTGTTTCGCATGATTTCCTATGAAGACATCGGTGGTTCAACCCTGCAATCGCGTGCGGTAGCGGGTATGGCGAATCAAACGTTGATTTTCGCCGTACCCGGCTCCACGCCTGCCTGTCGCAGTGCCTGGGAGCGCATTATTGCCGATCAACTGGATGCGCGTACGCGCCCGTGTAATTTCGTTTCACATCTGAAGAAGCTGTAAATATGTCACAACTCACACACATTAATGCCGCCGGTGAAGCCCACATGGTGGATGTCTCAGCCAAAGCGGACACGGTGCGCGAAGCGCAGGCGGAAGCGTTGGTGCTGATGAAACCGGAAACGCTGCAAATGATTGTTGAAGGCAGCCACCATAAAGGGGATGTTTTTGCCACTGCGCGCATTGCCGGTATTCAGGCGGCTAAACGGACCTGGGAATTGATTCCGCTGTGCCATCCGCTGATGCTGAGCAAAGTTGAGGTAAACCTGGTTGCCGAGCCGGCGTTTAATCGGGTGCGCATCACCTCGCTGTGTCGCCTGAGCGGCAAAACCGGGGTTGAAATGGAAGCGTTAACTGCGGCTTCTGTGGCGGCTCTGACGATCTATGACATGTGCAAAGCGGCGCAGAAAGATATTGTTATCGAAAAGCTGCGTTTACTGAGCAAAAGCGGCGGTAAATCCGGTGATTTTCAGGCGGGTGGGGCATGATTAAAGTGCTGTTTTTTGCGCAGGTCCGCGAATTAATCGGCACGGGCGAAATAGACATTTCCCCAGCTTATCCCGACATTGCCGCGTTGCGTCGTGCGCTGGCTGAGCGGGGCGATCGCTGGGCGCTGGCGCTGGACTCCGACAAACTGCTGGCGGCGGTGAATCAAACTCTGGTGCCGATGACGCATCCGTTGCGGGCAGGCGATGAAGTGGCATTCTTTCCGCCGGTTACCGGAGGATAAGATGGAAACGCAAATTCGTGTTGGCCGCGCACCGTTTAATATGCCCGAAGAGTACAGCTGGCTGGCGGCCTGTGAAGAAGATGGCGCGGTGGTGACGTTTACCGGCAAGGTGCGCAACCATAATCTTGGCGATCACGTGGCGGCGCTGACGCTGGAGCATTATCCGGGCATGACCGAAAAGGCGTTGCAGGAAATCGTGGATGATGCACGCAAGCGCTGGCCGCTGCAGCGTATCACGGTAATACATCGTGTTGGCGAACTGTTTCCAGGCGATGAAATCGTCTTTGTCGGCGTGACCAGCGCGCATCGCAGCAGCGCATTTGCCGCTGCGGAATTTATTATGGATTACCTTAAAACCCGCGCTCCTTTCTGGAAACGTGAAACGACCGGGCAGGGCGAACGTTGGGTTGATGCGCGCGCCAGCGACCAGCAGGCAGCACAGCGCTGGGATTAAGGTTTTTTAAGCTGCTCGGCGGGAGCGAAATGTGTTTCGCCATGCGCGTGTTCACCGCCGCCCGCCACGCGTTTCAGTTGGATCACCTGTCCTTGTTCCCAGGCATTCGCTCCTGGCACCACCGGATGCGTCACAATATCGGCGCGTTCGGCACGGATCTTTTTCGTCTCTATATCAAACCGCTTATCACGATCGGCCAGCAGGCGTGGATCCAGCTGTCCATCGGCGGTGAATCCCATCATTAACGCCGGAATGCCCAGCGGCAAGGCTTTGTCGCGATCGGTGTGCCAGGTATGCCAGGTTTTTCCGTAAGTATTGGCGATGCGTTTCATTAACGCGTGATCGGCTGTGGCGGGTAAACCTGGCGCAATCAGTGAACCTGATTTCACCTCATATTGATGGCTGTGCCATAACTTCTTCTCTTCAGGCGGTAAGGTTTTGTATAACCGTTCGCTGATGATGTACTCCACACCCATGAGTTTTGCATCACGCGTATTGCCGTCGTAAATCACGGCCTGCATCACATCTTCATTTAGCACCGTCACGTAATGGTGCGCTTCCATCTGTCCATTCTGGTCGCCATTGTAGAAATGAAACCCATCCAGATAGGCGCTAATCGCATCAATGGGGGGACGGGATTGCAGGGCGGCCGCGCCGGTTTCCAGCACTTGCAGGGAAGCCGAGGCAGGCGCGCCTGGCGCATGGACATTGGCCGGAGAATTATTGCCGCCGCAGCCAACCAACAGCAAAATAAGCGTAGCGAGAGGTAAGCGTTTCAACATGTTGCAGCCTTTTAAGCGTAAAAGATTAAAAGTAGTTCAGAAAAACAGACCTGCCGCCTGATGCGCTGCAATGATAAGGTAGGCGTTTCGTTTCACCAGAGGACAGGCATGTCATCCACGACTCTTTTGCAGCGGCTGGCGTTGATTACCGCCCTGATGCTGGCGGGATGTAGTACCAAAAAATCACCGCAAGTACCGGTTCGCCAGCCTGCTGATGTCAAAGCACAAATTCAGAAGTTGCTACCTTCACACGTCACGCATAAATCAGACTGGGCCGACGATATTTACACCGCGTTCCGCACCCAGCAGATCGATCCCAGCAGCAGTAACCTGTGCGCAGCGATTGCCATTGCCGATCAGGAGTCTAATTTCAGCGCCGAAGCGGCGGTGCCGGGCTTGCCTAAAATTGCCTGGGGTGAAATCGATCGCCGTGCCGCCAGCGTTCATGTACCAGCGTTCCTGGTGCGTACTGCGCTGTTGATCAAATCCTCCAATGGAGAAAGCTATGCTGCGCGGCTGGATAAAGTCCGCAGTGAAAAAGAGCTAAGCGCTATCTTTGATGACTTTATTGACAGAATACCGATGGGGCAGAAGCTGTTTGGCAATCTTAATCCAATCCATACGGGGGGGCCGATGCAGGTCAGTATTGCCTTTGCTGAAGCGCATGCCAAAGGCTATCCGTGGCCGGTGGACGGCTCGATCCGCCGGGAAGTCTTTACCCGCCACGGCGGCATGTATTTCGGTATTATGCATCTGCTGGGCTATCCGGCCGATTACAGCCAGCCGCTGTATCGTTTCGCCGATTTTAATGCGGGCTGGTACGCCAGCCGTAACGCGGCCTTCCAGGCCGCTGTAGCACGTGTTACTGGCATGAAGCTGGCGCTGGATGGCGATCTTATTCTTTATGGCTCAGAACAAGCCGGTTCTACCGAACTGGCGGTGCGCACGCTGGCGAAGCGCATTGAGATGAATAACAGCGAAATTCGTGATGATTTAGAGAAAGGGGAGCAGGCAGATTTTAGCGACAGCGATGTGTGGAAGCAGGTGTTCACGCTGGCTGATAAAATAGCCGGGCGCCGTTTGCCGCGAGAAATGCTGCCTGGCATCCAGCTGGAAAGCCCCAAAATTACCCGTAAACTCACCACTGCCTGGTTTGCACAGCGTGTTGATAGTCGTTATCAACAATGCCTGTCGCGTCGTTAGTGCATAGGTTGTGGCATAGTTGAGCGGAGCTGTGCCACACTTAGCGAGTCTCCGTTTGACGGAGTGTGACCAAATCCAATTACAAGAGGTGCATCATGGACCGATATCCACGCAATGATTCAATAGTGCAGCCTGCGACCCGCGGGCTGCAGGTATATATGGCGCAGGTATATGGCTGGATGACCTGCGGCTTACTGCTCACTGCCTTTGTTTCCTGGTTTGCTGCCCGCACGCCAGCGATAATGGAGCTGGTGTTTGCTAATCGCATCACATTTTTTGGTTTGATTATCGTACAGCTCGGCCTGGTTTTCTTCCTTTCCGGCATGGTGCATCGCCTGAGCGGCGCGGTGGCAACCGGATTATTTATGCTGTATTCGGCGCTGACCGGGTTAACGATGGCGAGCATATTCCTGGTTTATACCTATTCTTCGATTGCCAGCACCTTCTTCGTCACCGCTGGAATGTTTGGCGCGATGAGCTGCTACGGCTACACCACTAAACGCGATCTGAGTGGCTTTGGCAGTTTGCTGTTTATGGCGTTAATTGGCATCGTGCTGGCGTCGCTGGTGAACTTCTGGCTGAAAAGCCCGGCGCTAATGTGGGCCATTACCTATATTGGTGTGGTGGTGTTTGTAGGCTTAACAGCGTATGACACCCAGAAACTGAAAAACATGGGTGCGCAGATCGATGTACGTGATACAGAAAACCTGCGTCGCTATTCAATTATGGGCGCGCTGACGTTGTATCTCGACTTTATTAACCTGTTCCTGATGTTACTGCGGATTTTTGGTAATCGCCGCTAGCCTGGCTTGTCTGAAATTTTAACCCTCTGGCAATACGCAAGAGGGTTAAAATGGCCCGCCTTATTTCTGCGCGTTCTGCAACTTCTTCTCATTTTTCTCACGCAGGTGCTTAGCCCGACTCTCCAGCAGCAAATAAAGCACCAGCGCCAGCAGCAGGGGTAAAATAAAGTACAACACGCGATAGGCCAGCAGCGCAGCAATGATTGTGCCATGCGTTGCATGTTGCCCGCTCAGTAACGCCAGGAATACCGCCTCCAGCACGCCAATGCCTGCCGGAATATGGATAATAACGCCTGCGATACTGCTGATTAACAACACACCCAGCACCACCGGATAGCCTACATTCCGGCCCAGCAGCAGCCAGATAATTGCGCCCATCACCATCCAGTTGGCGCAGGAGACCACAAACTGAAGCAGCGCCATGCGCAGCGATGGCAACTGCAATGTCTGACCTTTCACTGTCCAGCGGCGACGCTTTGAAAAGGCACAGGCCCACAAGTAGACCACCACCATCACCAGCAGCGCAGCACCAATTAATCGCAGCGTCGTCTCACCAATAAACCAGCCTGCGGGAACCGGAACCATGCCCGCCGTGAATACCACGCCTGCCAGCAGAATGTAGCCCAGCCAGTTAGTCGCAATGCTGATCGAGAAAATGCGCGTAATCGTGCCGTTGTTTAAGCCCAGGCGAGAATAGAGCCGGTAACGCATCGCGACACCGCCAACCCAGGTACTTAGCGTCAGATTGAAGGCGTAGCAGATAAATGACACCAGCATAACCTGACGCTTCGCCAGCTTGTGGCCACAGTAAGCGCGGCCAATCAAGTCATAGCAGCCATAAGTCAGGTAACTCGCTATCACTAACCCGGCGGCAATTAACACCACGAAACGGTCATAGTTAACGATGACCTTATACACATCCTCCCAGTTCACCTTGCGTGCATAGACCACCAGCAGCACGATCACCGCGATAAAAAACAGCCATGTGAGGATCTTTTTCGCCAGTCGCCAGCGAGGATGCTTTTTCGCCATCAGGGTTTCGCTCCTTCATTATCCGTTTCGATCCGGTCTTGCGTTTCCATTTCTGGCTGAACCGGGGGATCAACCTGAGCCAAAAGCGGCGTATGGGCGGGCAACCAACCGGCAATGGCCGGGAAGTGACGCAGGAAGTGGAACACGATCACGCTTTTGGTAAGATGCCACCAGGTGCGCGGCGGCAGTTTATCGTCCTGCACGCGCTGACAGTCTTCTGCCAGTAAATGTCCCAGATTTTCGCGCAGTGTCTGGTTAAACTGGCGATCGTGAATAATCAGGTTTGCTTCCAGATTTAGCGACAGGCTTAGCGGATCAAGGTTGCTGGAGCCGACCGTTGACCATTGCTGATCTTTCACGGCAATTTTACCGTGCAGCGGACGACGACAGTATTCATAAATCTCAACCCCTGCATCCACCAGGTAGTTATAGAGCATTTCTGCGCCGACTTTCACAATCGGCATATCCGGTTCGCCCTGCACAATCAGCCGGACGCGCACGCCACGCTGAGCCGCATTACGCATCTCACGCAGCAAACGGTAACCGGGAAAAAAGTAGGCATTGGCAATGATCACGTCTTCTCTGGCGCTGCGCAGCATATCAAGATAATGCATTTCGATGTCGTCGCGGTGCGCGTCATTGTCGCGATAAACGAACAGGACCTGGGCATCGCCTGGCGTGGCATTTTTTGCCGGACGATGCGAGCGCGCTCCCCACCAACGGCGCGTCGCCTGCTCACTGCCCATGGCATATTGCACATAGCGGGTAATGTCTGCCACTACCGGACCTTTAACTTCTACCGCATAATCCTGTTTTGCTTCCGGCCCGTAACTGGTGTTGTGTTCAGAAGAGAAATTAATTCCGCCAACGAAGGCGATAACGTCATCGATGACCACGATTTTACGGTGCAGGCGGCGGAATACATTGGTGCGCATACCCATGACCAGCGGACGCGGATCGTAATAGATAAAGCGCACGCCTGCACCGGTCAGGCTGTTGATAAAATCCTCTGACAGATCTGGCGACCCATAGCCGTCTACCATGACTTCAACTTTCACGCCGCGTTCTGCTGCTGCCAGTAATTCACGATGTAACGCTTTTCCAACTTCATCTTCAAACAGGATAAACGTTTCGAGCATTAGCGCGCGTTCGGCACGCTGAATAGCGCCAAATACCCGCGGAAAAAACTCATCGCCGTTTTCCAGCAGGCGTAGTTTATTACCCTCTTGCCAGTGAAAATTCATAGATGGATCTCCACAGCCAGCGGCGCGTGATCGGACAGGTGCGACCAGGGTTTACGCGGTAGCGCCCATGGATGACTTACCGTCGCGTTACGCACATAAATACGGTCCAGCCGCAGAAAAGGGAAGCGGGCCGGGAAGGTGCGCGCCGGGCGTCCGGTTTTCATGCTGAAAACTTCTTTTAATCCCGCGCCTTGTTTCAGGATCTTATTGGCGCGATGCTGCCAGTCGTTAAAGTCACCTGCCACCACCAGCGGCGCATCGGGCGGCAGTGAAGCAATCATCTCGCACATCATCTTCATTTGCGCATGGCGATGCGCCTCTTTCAGCCCCAAATGTACGCAGATCACATGCAGCAAGCCGTGTGGTTCAGGCAGGGCAATTTTACAGTGCAACATGCCGCGATTTTCACTTCCGGCAACAGAAATATCGCGATTTTCATAATCGGTAATAGGAAAACGTGACAAAATGGCGTTACCGTGATGTCCCTCGGGATAAACGGCGTTGCGCCCGTAGGCATAATCATTCCACATTGTGTCGGCCAGAAATTCGTAATGCGACATATTCGGCCAGTTTTCATGGTGCAGCGGGTGGATGGCGTGCGTACCCATCACCTCTTGCAAAAAAACCACATCCGCTGAGGTCGCGCGAACGGCTTCGCGTAGTTCCGGCAGGATGAAGCGGCGATTGAAGGGGGCAAAACCCTTGTGTGTATTGATCGTCAGGACTTTAAATGAAAATCCTTGCTTGTTTTGTGGCATACTCGCGACGCACTCCTTTTCATCATCAACAGGATCAAAGTGTAGTCTTTGTCACAAACAGGTGGTGAAGAAGGGCGATATTTAGGGCGTTATCCGAAATTTGCTTTACATTGAGGAAATCCGTCACCGGCCTGTGCCGGTTGTACTTGGGCGACCTGTTGGGTCTGCCAGGAGAAGAAAATGAAATGGTCTAATCGTATTCAAATTATCACCGGTCAAACGTATGCACATATCGCGTTGCATCTGCTGGTAATTGTGGCGCTGGTCTGGGGCTGGAAACATAACGCGCTGGTTGAAGTGTGCAGTACACTGGTTGTGGCCTATGCGGGGGTGTTTATCACCATGCTGGTCACGCAGCGTAGTGCTCGTTTGCGCACCCTGGGCGATTACCTTGAAGAAGCGACCACCACTTACTATTTTGGGGCGGCAATGATGACGCTGTTTTTAGTGTCGCGCGTCTTTCATAACAGTCTGCTGTTGGCCTGCCTTGGCCTGGTGATGTTAGTGGGGCCGGCGCTGGTGTCGCTGTTGGCGAAAGAGCCAACAGGGCGCGTCGAGAAAAAACGTAGCTAAGCTGAAGGCCACCTCACGGTGGCCTTCCTGTTGATAGCGTGCGCGTTCTGTCAGAAAATGTGAGCTATCTCGCACCGCCGCCATAAAGCTGCTACACTGGCTCGCTTACGCATCGTAGTTTGTGCCCTTTTCACGCGTCAGCCCCAGCTGGCGTCACTATCCCTCTGAAAACTACACCGTGAATCACGGCCAGAGCGGACCGGAGTAAAACACTTAATGTCTTTTGACTCTCTCGGCCTGAGTGCCGATATTTTGCGTGCGGTCGCCGAACAAGGCTACAGCGAACCCACACCGATTCAGCGCCAGGCGATTCCTGTGGTGCTGTCAGGCCGCGATCTGCTGGCAAGCGCCCAGACCGGCACCGGTAAAACAGCTGGTTTTACCTTACCGTTGTTACAAAAGTTGTCGGCGAAAGCCACTGCGCGTGGCCGTCGCCCGGTGCGCGCGCTAATTCTGACCCCAACCCGTGAACTGGCGGCGCAGGTCGGCGAAAACGTCAGCGAATACAGCAAATATTTACCGCTGCGTTCACTGGTGGTGTTTGGTGGTGTCAGCATCAATCCGCAAATGATGAAACTGCGTGGCGGCGTCGATATTCTGGTTGCGACGCCAGGCCGCCTGCTGGATCTGGCACATCAGAATGCAGTGGACCTATCGCAGGTTGAAGTGCTGGTGCTGGATGAAGCGGATCGCATGCTTGACATGGGTTTCATCCACGACATTCGTCGCGTATTAGCAAAACTGCCAGCCAGACGTCAAAACCTGCTGTTCTCTGCCACCTTTTCTGATGAGATTAAAACGCTGGCAGAAAAGCTGCTTCACAACCCGGAACAGGTGGAAGTCGCACGCCGTAACACCGCGTCTGAACAGGTTTCGCAACAGGTGGTTTTTGTTGATAAAAAGCGCAAGCGCGAACTGCTGTCGCAGCTGATCGGTGAAGGTAACTGGCAACAGGTGCTGGTGTTTACCCGAACCAAACACGGTGCAAACCATCTGGCTGAACAGCTTGGTAAAGATGGAATTACCGCCGCCGCGATCCACGGCAATAAAAGCCAGGGCGCACGTACACGTGCACTGGCTGACTTTAAGTCAGGCGGCATTCGCGTGCTGGTCGCGACGGACATCGCCGCACGCGGCCTCGATATTGAGGAACTGCCACACGTGGTTAACTACGAGCTGCCAAATGTCGCAGAAGATTACGTCCATCGCATCGGTCGTACCGGGCGTGCTGCGGCAACTGGCGCAGCACTGTCGCTGGTATGCGTTGACGAACATAAACTGCTGCGTGACATCGAGCGTCTGCTGAAGCGTGAGATTCCGCGTCTGGCCGTTGCCGGTTACGACCCGGATCCAGGCATCAAAGCGGAACCGATTCAAAACGGTCGCCAGCAGCAAACGCGTGGTGGCGGCGGCGGGCGTGGGCGTGGTCCCGGCTCATCGATGCCACGGCCTTCTGGTGACAAACGGCCTCAGCAGGCACGTCGTCAGGGTCCGGCCTCGGCTGATAAACCGGCACGTCCACGTCGCCCGGCAGTGAAACGTTCCGGGAATAGCTAAGCGATGAGGGTCTTACTGGCGCCGATGGAAGGCGTGCTCGATTCGCTGTTGCGTCAGCTGTTGTCGGAAGTCAACGATTACGATTTGTGCATTACCGAGTTTTTGCGCGTGGTCGATCAGCTGTTGCCAGTAAAATCCTTTTATCGCCTCTGCCCCGAGTTGCATAACGCCAGCCGCACGCCCTCCGGCACGCGGGTGCGTTTACAGCTGCTGGGGCAGTATCCTGAATGGCTCGCCGAAAATGCTGCTCGCGCGGTGGAGCTGGGTTCCTGGGGCATCGATCTCAACTGCGGCTGTCCTTCCAAAGTGGTAAATGGCAGCGGTGGCGGAGCGACGTTGCTCAAAGATCCTGAGCTGATTTATCGCGCTGCTAAAGCGATGCGTGAAGCCGTGCCTGACGAATTGCCGGTAACGGTAAAAGTACGTCTTGGCTGGGATTCCAGCGCGCGTAGCATGGAAATTGCTGATGCGGTACAGCAGGCCGGGGCCAGCGAGCTGGCGGTACATGGCCGCACCAAAGAGGACGGTTACCGCGCCGAAGCCATTAACTGGCAGGCGATTGGTGAAATCCGTCAACGATTGCGCATCCCGGTTATCGCCAACGGTGAAATCTGGGACTGGCAAAGCGCGCAAGATTGTCTGCGTATTACCGGCTGTAACGCAATTATGCTCGGACGCGGTGCTCTTAACGTGCCGAACCTGAGCCGGGTGGTGAAGTACCACGAAGCGCCGATGCCCTGGCCTGACGTGGTCGCGTTACTGCAAAAATACACTCACCTCGAAAAGCAGGGCGATACCGGACTTTATCATGTTGCCCGTATCAAGCAGTGGCTGGGCTATCTACGCAAAGCCTATGGCGAAGCAGAGGGTTTATTCAGTGAAATCCGCACGTTAAAAACTTCCAGTGCCATAGCTGGCGCCATCAATCGTCATGCGGCTGCTGGCAGTTTGTGATAAAAAAATCAGGCGACTGGGTAGCAGGCTAAAGGTATGATGGATGAAATTTTCACATAGCTTACAAGTCCGCCATGTCTGACGTCGCCGTATTGAGTAACAGCCAGCTCAATAAACGTATTCTTTCCGTCATTGTTTTTACCTTCTTTTGTTATCTTTCTGTTGGCCTGCCGCTGGCGGTGCTGCCCGGTTTTGTCAAAAACCAGCTGGGTTTCAGCTCGTTTATCGCCGGGCTTATTATCAGTTTGCAGTATTTCTCAACGTTGCTCAGTCGCCCTCAGTCGGGCCGCCTTGCCGATCGCCTTGGGCCAAAACGTGTGGTTATGCTGGGGCTGATCTGCTGCGGCATGAGCGGGGTGCTGACGATTATTGCGGCGTTAGTGCGCCATTTACCGATGCTCAGCCTGGCCCTGTTGGCGCTGGGCCGTTTGTTTCTCGGCATTGGTGAAAGCTTTAGCAGCACGGGTTCAACGTTGTGGGGCATGAATATTGTCGGACCGATGCAAACCGCTCGCGTCATTTCGTGGAATGGCGTCGCGACCTATCTGGCGATGGCGATTGGTGCGCCGCTCGGGGTGATGCTTAATGCAGGGTTTGGCATGAGCGGCTTCGCCGGACTGATTGCCTTAATGGGTATAGGTGGTTATCTGCTGGCTAACAGCAAACCGGCGGTCAGCGTTAGTGTGGGTGAACGCATTCCTTTTCATCGTGTCTTTTCGCGTGTCTGGCTATATGGCATGGCGTTGGGCTTTGGCACTATCGGTTTTGGTGTTATCGCCACCTTTATTACGCTCTACTTTGCCAGCCGTGACTGGCATGGAGCGGCGCTGGCGCTGTCGGTATTTAGCCTTGGATTTGTGCTGGTGCGCTTGAGTTTTGGTCGCTTTATTACCCGTTTTGGTGGCCTTAACGTATCGCTTGTTTCCTTCCTGCTGGAATGCCTGGGATTAATCATCATCTGGCAAGCTGACAGCGCACTGCTGGTGGGGGGTGGCGCATTTCTTACCGGCTGCGGCTTTTCGCTGATCTTCCCGGCGCTGGGTGTTGAAGCGGTGAAACAGGTTGAACGTCAGGATCACGGCTCGGCGCTGGGCACCTATTCGGCATTTCTGGATTTGGGGCTGGGATTAACGGGGCCGGTCGCGGGCTTGTTTATCGGTCACTGGGGCATGCAGTCGGTGTATCTGGCGGCGGCAATGATGGTTTTGGGCGCGCTGTTAATTACGCTGCGGTTGCGGTTGCAAAGCACCCGACGTTAATCGGTGCACAACCTGATGCCGTGCACCGACGCGTAAATCTCCCGATCATGGCTGTCGCAGAACGCTTACAGCGGTCGCTGATTAAAAGTGGATAAACAGCCCATAAAGCAGAGCGGCAAGTAGGACGGAAGCCGGTAGCGTCAGCGCCCAGGCAATGGCGAGGTTGCGCAGGGTAGCGATCTGCAATCCTGAGCGGTTTGCTGCCATAGTGCCGGCAACGCCTGAAGAGAGAACATGCGTTGTAGATACCGGCAGGCCGAAGCTGTCAGTCGCCCCAATGGTTATCATCGCCACGAGCTCGGCGCTTGCTCCCTGCGCATAGGTAAGATGAGTTTTGCCGATGCGCTCCCCCACCGTAACCACAATTCGGCGCCAGCCAACCAGGGTTCCCAGCCCCAGCGCAATTGCCACCACCACTTTGACCCACATTGGGATAAAACGCGTGGCGTTGTCCAGCTCACGCTTCACTGCCGTTAAATTGCGATGGGTTTCCTCCGGCAACTTCACCTCAGCAGTTTGCAGATGCCTGATGGATTCTGACGCCAGATACATTTGATTTCGGGTATTGGCAACCGACTGCGCTGGAATATTTTCCATTGCGCCATAACGGCGGATCTGATCGCCAATGTCGCTCAGCGTCATGGCCAGCGCGGGTAAAACCTGGGGAGTCATGACGTTGCTGCGCACAAATTCGGTCAGGACATTACGCGGGGCAGACGGCGGGCTGGATTTGCCATAACTGCTGTTGCGTAAGCTGTGTTAACGCGGCGACACGCGGGATTTGATCGGGTGGCAGCGAACGGTTGAGGGCGTAGGCGATCGGCATCGTGCCGACCAGAATGAGCATAATCAGGCCCATACCTTTTTGCCCATCGTTTGAACCATGCGCAAAGGAAACGCCGGTGCAGGTCAGAATTAATAAGCCGCGAATCCATACGGGCGGCGGCCGATCGCTTTCCGGGGCCTGATAAAGCTGGCGGTTGCGTATAAATATTTTCAGTATCCACAACAGCAAGGCGGCGCAGACGAAGCCGATAACGGGAGACAGCAACAGCGAATAACCCACTTTCAGCACCTGATCCCAGTCAACACCACGCAGGCTGCTGCGTCCCTGCAACATGGCATTTGCGACGCCTACCCCAATAACTGAACCAATTAATGTGTGCGATGACGATGATGGCAAACCAAAATACCAGGTACTGAGGTTCCAGATAATCGCAGAAAATAGCAGGGCGTAAATCATGGCGAAGCCATTGTTGCTGGCGGTCTGCAGAATCAGCTCCACCGGCAGCAAGGAAATTATGCCGAATGCCACCACGCCACTGGAGAGCAACACGCCGAGAAAGTTACATATTCCTGACCATATCACCGCGACGCCTGGCGTCAGGGAGCGGGTATAAATCACCGTTGCCACGGCATTCGCCGTGTCGTGAAAGCCATTAATAAACTCAAAACCCAGCGCTATCAGCAGCGCCAGACCCAGCAGCAGGAAGGGAACATAGCTGGTCACCGCCGTGCCTGTTTCCTCAACATCCTTGAATAAATTCAGCCCGGCAAATAGCAGACCTGCCGCCAGAAGAGTGAGAAACAGCGGTTTTGAGAATCGGCTACCTTTACCGTTGAAATCAGGACGTCCTTGTGTTGAGGGAGTAGACGACAGACTATTTTCGCTCATGGCACACCTCGGGTTTCACATGCCAGATGTCAGTTTGCATCCGCTATGGGCAGTGTGATACGCGCTTTGTATGACAGTAAAATGATCGGCGTCGGCGCGGAGCACCTTTCTGCAACCGCTATTGTTCAGAGTATGGCAGGCAGCCTGATGCCTGTAATTAACGGCGTTTTTTATTCATAATGAAAAACCCCTACTCGTTGGATGTTCAACTTTCGGGGTTCATGGCACAGCGGGTTATCGCTAACGAAGCAATGATTATGAATTGTCGTCGTTAGCAGCGGCGGGCTGAGGTTGTGTTTGCTGGGCAGCGTTTGGATCCATGGCGTTTGCGCCCTGGGCGGTCACTGGCGTCATCGGTTCTTCTTTCGGCTGTGCGTTCTGACCTTCTGGCACATCGACCGGCGTAGTCTGCACATTATTCGCAACAGCGTTAACTTTAACCGGCATACCGGAGCGGCGCTGAATCGCCCGGTTAACTGCGTCCTGGTTCACACTGTTATCAACCAGCACCTTACTTACCGCCTGGGTCAGCGTAATCGGTACAAGCTCGCCTGAATTGAACTGTTCTTCGGTAGTAGAAAGCGGATTATGCACTTCTACATAACGTGAGCCATCGGCTTCCACCGTCGCTTTCACCGGTTGATCGACGAACTGTACGCGCGTACCCACCGGCACGTTCTGGAACAGCCATTTGATGTCGTCGGCGCGTAAACGTACGCAACCGTGACTTACGCGTAAGCCGATACCAAAGTTGGCGTTAGTACCGTGGATGGCATACAGACGGCCAATATACAGCGCATACAGGCCCATTGGGTTATCCGGGCCAGCCGGGAACATTTCCGGTAAGTTTTCACCGCGTGCAGCATATTCTGCATGCATCGCTTTGGTGGGTGTCCAGGTCGGGCCATCTTTTTTGCGTTGTACGGTAGTGGTCCAGTTAATGGGCGTATCTCTACCCAGTTCACCGATACCGATAGGCAGAACCACGACGGTTTTGCTGCCCTTCGGATAGTAATACAGACGCATTTCCGCGCTATTAATGACAATGCCCTCACGCGGTGCGTCAGGCAGAATCAACTGTTGCGGGATAATTATTTTACGGCCAGCCTGCGGCAGATAAACGTCAACGCCTGGGTTAGCTTCCAGCATATTACTGAGGCCCATTTGATACTGCGCCGCAAAAGCTTCCAGTGGCAATTTGCTGTCTTGTGGGACGGTAATTTCAATATTTTCCCCAACCAGCCGGCTGTTTGCCGCAGGTAAAGGATAAACCACAGCGAAGGCAGACTGGCTGAAAGCGGCCAGGGCCAAAGCGATTGTAGCGAACGCGCGAATACTCATTTTCATATTTTACAAGTCGTTATCGCCATATTTCAGGCTTGTCAGTGTATTGAAAGCGTGCCGGTCAGGGTGACCCGCTGCGCATTATATGTTCATTAAACTGATGTTGTGAATCAGGATCTTAGCTGTCCTGACACAGTTTACGAAACTTCTCACCTTAACCAGGTGTTTCATATAGCTATTTTAGACGAAATATCCCTCTTTCAGGGCTGCCACAATGTCACTTCACCGCTGAGTTTGCGGTTCAGGAAAAAAGCGGCACTGATCAACGCCAGATGGGTGAGCGCCTGCGGAAAATTGCCCAACGCATGGCCACGGCTGTCGAACTCTTCAGCATACAGTCCCAACGGATTGGCGTAGCTGAGCAGCTTTTCAAATTCAAATTGCGCCTCCTGAATGCGTCCGGCACGCGCCAGGCATTCGACGTACCAGAACGAACAGGCACCAAACGAACCTTCCGATCCCTTCAGCCCATCGGCAGGAGTCTGGCTAATATTGTAGCGGCGTACCATGCCGTCGCTGACCAGCTGGGTTTTAATCGCGTCGAGCGTGGCCAGCCAGTCAGGATCGGTGGCACCGACAAAACGCACCAGCGGCATTAACAGCATTGACGCATCAAGGTATTCACCGTGACGCGTTGAGACAAAGTGACCGCGATCGCTGTTCCAGAAGTTCTGCCAAATATCTTCGCGAATATCGCGGCGCGCGCGATCCCAGCGTTCATAAGGCATCGGTAATGAACGTTTCATACCAAGGCGTAATGCACGATCCAGGGCTACCCAACACATCAACCGGGAATGCAGAAAATGCTCCGGCTCGCCGCGCATTTCCCAAATTCCGGCGTCCGGTTGATTCCAGCTGTCGCACAAGCGATCAATCATTTGCGAGACATGGCTCCAGCCGCGCTGGGAAATCGCTTCGCCGTATTTATTGGCGAGATAGATGGCGTCCATGAGTTCGCCATAAATATCCAGCTGGATTTGCTGCCAGGCGTCATTCCCGATGCGTACTGGCCGGGAATGACCGTAACCCGAAAGGTTAAGCAGCTCCATTTCGTGTAGTTCGGTGCTGCTGTCGAGGCGATACATCACCTGTAAACGCATCTCGTCATGATGGCTGTTTTCAACACAACGCCCAACCCATTTGGTGAAGTGCTTAGCTTCACCAACGTAGCCGAGACGCATTAAGGCATACATGCTGAATGACGCGTCACGGATCCAGGAGGCGCGATAATCCCAGTTACGCTCTCCGCCTAACTCTTCTGGCAAACCAAAGGTAGCAGCGGCAGCAATGGAACCGTGCCGGTGTGAGGTCAGTAATTTCAATGCCAGTGCCGAGCGCTGCACCATTTCCTGCCAGCGGCCGCGATAATTACTTTTCGCGCACCAGCGCCGCCAGTAAGCCAGCGTCTCTTCAAAGCAGCGTTCAGTGGCAATGGCTTCAACATGCGCATCGTCAACGCTACCCAATTCAAATTCGGCGTGTTCCCCGGCTTTCAGGACAAATCTGGCCGTGGCGGCATTGTCATCCAGCGTCATCACGACCGTCGCGGCAAGGCGCAACGACGGCTGGCCGTCAGCGTGAAAATCAATACAGCCGCGCTGAGCTTCGGCGCGGGTCTGTGCACGCGCATAATCATGACGCGGTGCACAACGCATGGTGAAATGCGTGCTGCCACGCACCATTTTTACCCGTCGAATCAGGCGGGGCAGTTTATCGGCATCATCGCAAATTGGCATATAATCAGTGATTTCAGCCACGCCTTCATTACCCAGCCAGCGCGTTTGCAGGATATTGGTGTCGGGGAGATAAAGCTGCTGGCGGCGAACGTTTTTCCAGTCCGGTGCAAGAGAAAACAAGCCGCTGGTTTCCCCATCAAGCAGCGCGCTAAATACCGAAGGACTGTCAAGTTCTGGCCAGCAGAGATAGTCAATCGTACCGTCGTTGGCGACCAGGGCGCAGGTGCGCAAATCGCCAATAACACCATGATCCTCAATTTTGCGTTTTACCGTACTCATCCATTACTCCCGGTTAGTGTTAACCCTAACTATAGCCAGGAGACGCAATGCGGCTCCGCTTGGGCACAGATAGTTAAGTTCTATACTTCTTTGACACACTTTTTAAGGAGGCAGCAAGCAATGACGACGCAATCCACTAAAGTAGCCGTGATTACCGCTTCGGATTCAGGTATCGGCAGCCGTTGTGCTGAAATGCTGGCAGCACAGGGCTTTGACATTGGCATTACCTGGCGCTCGGATGAAAAAGGCGCACAGGACACTGCGCGGCGGGTATGTGAACAAGGCCGTCGTGCCGAAGTCATTCAGCTTGATCTTGCCGATCCGCCACAGGGCGGTCAGTCTCTGCAACAGCTTATCGATAAATTTGGCCGCATTGATGTGTTAGTCAACAACGCGGGGACGAATATTAAAGCCGATTTCCTGGATGTGAAGTTCGAGGACTGGCGCAACGTTTTTAGCGTCAATGTTGATGGCGCATTTGTCTGTAGCCGGATTGCCGCGCAAAAAATGGTAGAGCAGGGCGAAGGGGGCCGTATTATCAACATCACATCGGTACATGAACACACGCCACTACCTGGTTCCGTGGCCTATACCTCATCCAAACACGCTATCGGCGGCTTAACCAAATCAATGGCGTTAAGCCTGCTGCCACACAATATTCTGGTGAATGCTGTTGCGCCCGGTGCCATTGCCACACCGATGAATGATATGACCGATGCAGACGTGCATAAGATAAAAATGCCGGAAATACCGGCAGGCCGGCCCGGCGACACGCATGAAATTGCCAGTATGGTGGCGTGGCTATGTTCAGAATGGGCAACATACACGACCGGTCAGTCGTTTATTATCGATGGCGGATTTATGCTGGCGAATCCGCAATTCAAAGGTTACTGATCTGCCCGTTTGGTGTGCCAGCGGCGAATCACCCAGCGTACAAGGAACGCAAATACTATCGCGCCGACCAGCCAAAGCACATGCTTTAAGTGCTGGTCGAGTGCGTGCAACCATGGCGTAATAATGCCGCCAGCAAAATAACCCAGCGTGACAAAAATCAGTGCCCAGATCGCCGCTCCAGCGACATTCAGCAGAAAGAACTTCATGGGTTTGAGCCGACTGGCGCCAATAATAATCGGACCAATCAAACGAAAGCCGTACATAAAGCGCACGCCAATGACAAACAGGCTGGGACGACGCTTTATCAGGCGGTTCGCCTTAATTATTTTATCCTGATGCTTTTTAAACCGACGTAAGATGCGCCTGCCATAGCGTCGGCCCAGCCAGTACAACAACTGATCGCCCACCACACCGCCCGCCATCGCGGCTAAAACGACGCCGCTAAAATGCAACAAGCCTTCATGCGCCGAGACCCCGCCGAGCAGGGTAAAGGTTTCTCCTTCAGCAATGCAGCCGATAAACAGCGCCAGATAACCGTATTCGGTGATTAACCCATTAATATCAAAATGCAAAACTGACCTCCCTGTTTGATGACCGCCAGCTTCAGTTTATACGCTAACCGCCTGGGCTTCCGCTCAGTCGCGTAAGTAATGGCCTTTTTCAGCTGATTTATTCAGCAATCGCCGCAGAAATTGCGGCGACGTTTATACTTGAAGATGAAGCTGCCCTTAAGACAAGTCTGCAGGTGAGAAGGGGCGGCCCATCGCATCAGAGGAGTGTTTGTATGAATCATGTCTGGGGTCTTCTGTCGCATCCGAACCAGGAAATGCGCGACATCAAGCAAGAGAACGAAAGCGTTTCGCACCATTACGCCCACCATGTTCTGTTAATGGCTGCCATTCCGGTGATCTGCGCCTTTATTGGTACAACACAGCTGGGCTGGAATCTGGGCGAAGGGCGTTTTGTGCAACTTAATCTGCTGACCGGGATTGGGCTCGGTATTCTGTTTTATCTGATTATTCTGGGCGGCGTGGCAGTTATGGGACGGGTCATACACTGGATGGCGCGTGATTACCCGCAACGTCCTAATGTCCAGCGTTGTACGGTGTTTGCAGGCTATGTGGCGACTCCCCTGTTTTTGAGCGGGCTGGTGGCGCTCTATCCGCTGGTATGGCTGTGTGTTTTTGTTGGTGCGCTGGCACTGGTCTATACCGGTTATTTGCTGTATGTCGGTATTCCGCTGTTCCTGAATATCGATCGTGAAGAGAGCCTGCGGTTTTCTGGTTCAACGCTGGCCATTGGCGTGCTGGTGTTTGAAGTGCTGTTAGCCATGACCGTGATCCTGTGGGGTTACGGACCACGACTGTTTTAATCCTGTCGCTGCCGCCGCACTGGCGGCAGCTTTTTTAACGCCCGGAAACAATCTCGCCAGGAAAAGGGGGAGACTTCAGCGTATGATGCTGCAGCCAGCCCGCGTGCTCACTGACTGATCGGGAGCGGGCGGCCTGTGTCTGAACACAGCGCACAATCTTAACCGGGTCTTTTTCTTACGATGCCTGCAAAAATTCGTTTTTCACTGCTGTCGCTGGCGCTGCTCGTTTCCGGGCAGATACAGGCGCTTCCGGCTCATGCGGCGACGTCGCTGTCGCAGCTGGCACCGATTGCTCAGCCACAAATTGCTTCTGGCAGTGCGATGATCGTCGATCTCAGCACTAATAAAGTGCTGTTCTCCAGCCATCCAGATCGTGTGCGACCCGTTGCGTCTATCACTAAATTAATGACGGCGATGGTGGTGCTGGACGCCCATTTACCGTTGGACGAAATGCTGACGGTAGATGTGAGTCAGACGCCTGAAATGCGCGGCGTATTTTCTCGCGTTAAGCTCAACAGCCAAATCAGCCGCCGCAATATGCTGCTGCTGGCGTTGATGTCATCAGAGAACCGTGCTGCAGCCAGCCTCGCGCATGCCTATCCCGGCGGCTATAACGCCTTCATTCGTGCGATGAACGCTAAAGCGCGCGCCCTCGGCATGACCCACACCCACTACGTCGAACCAACGGGCTTGTCCATTCAGAATGTCTCCAGCGCAGAGGATCTGATCAAGCTGCTGAAAGCCACGCGTGAATACCCGCTGCTGGGACAGCTCAGCACGACGAAACAAGACACTGCGGTATTTGCGCATCCCGCTTATGCGCTGCCATTCCGTAACACTAACCATCTGGTTTATAAAGATGACTGGCGTATTCAGTTGACCAAAACGGGTTACACCGATGAAGCGGGGCATTGCCTGGTAATGCGCACCCAAATCAACCATCGTCCGGTTGCGTTAGTGGTGCTGGATGCGTTCGGTAAATACACGCATTTTGCCGATGCGAACCGCCTGCGCGACTGGTTAGAAACGGGCAAAGCCGCGCCAGTCCCTGCTGCTGCGCTGGCTTATAAAAAACAGAAAGCGTCGCAGGTGGCCAGCAATGCGGCCAGCAGCTCCGCAATGGAGTAAAATCATTCGGTGCTCACTTCGGTGGGCACCATGAGAATTACCCCCTATTCCTATAGTTTCATGACCCGCAAAATCCTACACTACGCGCGAACGGCGAGGGAATATCGCCTGATTATTGTGCCGGAATCTCATTCTCATGTTTAAGTTAAAATCCTTTTTTGCGCTATTAATGCTGACTCTGGTGGTCTTTGCCCCTGGGCTCAGCCTGGCAGCGGACGATGCGGCGAGCGCCGCACAGGAACAAGAGGCGCAACCCAAGGTGAATGCCGCGGTTGAGCTGCCAAAAATGCAAAAGATCCTCGACAAGATCAAAGGTCAGGTATCGGATGAAACCAGTGAAAACAAACTCAGTCAGCTAAATGAGATGGCGCTGGAACTGTCAGGTAATGCCGATACGCTGGGACAGGCATTGCTGCCGGATCGTCAGCAGCTGGAAGCCCAGCTGGCGGTGCTTGGACCGGCACCGAAGTCAGACAGTGATATGAAAGAGACCGCGGAAGTCACGCGTAAACGTAACGCGCTTGAGAGCCAAAAGAGCAAAATGGACGCGCAGATCAAGCAGGCCGAAGGCATTAAAAACGGTGCACTGACGCTCTCTTCGCAAATCGTTAACCTGCGTCGCGATCAGCTGAAAAGTCAGCTGGCGCTAAACTCCGGCAGTATTTTCGGCCCACGTTTCTGGGCGCCGGTGTTCAATAGCCAGGATCTTGATGGCGAAAAGATCAGTGATTTCCTTGACGAGTTGCAAGATACCGCCGGGCTGTCCTGGGAACCGGGCTGGCGTTTCGGCACTATCGCCTGGCTGATTGCCGCCATACTGGTGATGGTGCCGGGCCGTCGTTACAGCGAAGAGTTTCTCGCCAGCATCAGCATTCATAAAATGCCTGAAGGCCGACTGCGCCGCAGCTTTCTCGCTGCGGCCATTGCGCTAACGACCCTGGTTGCGGTGGTGCTGACGTTCAACTTTATTGCGCTGGCTTTTACACGCCGTGATGAAGTGTCTACCGATGTACAGGACTTTGTTGATCGTCTGGTGCAGCTTAGCGTCTATTGTGGACTGATTGCGGGTTTAGGACGTGCCTTCTTATCTACGCGTCGTCCAAGCTGGCGCTTACCGGCGATTTCTAACGACGTCGCTCTGGCACTGAAGCCGTTCCCGCCGATTACGGCGTTGCTGGTGTTTATTTTCCAGACGGTAGAAGCGTTTAACTACAGCGTTGGCACCAGCCTGAATACCACCATTTTTGCTAACGGCCTGACCGCATTGCTGATTGGTAGCACCGCGCTGGCTATCAGCATACGCACCAATCGCGCTCGCCGTCGTATGGTGCAGGCAGGCACGCCGCCCGAAGCGCGCTCGACGTTAGTCGGGCTGATACATATGGCGCTGACGCTGACGGCGATTGCAATTCTGCTATCGCTGATTATCGGATACGTTACGCTGGCTCGCTTTCTGAGTTACGAGGTGATTTGGTGCGGTATTCTGTTCGGCTCGTTTTATTTCCTCAGTCATCTGCTCAACGACGGCTGTGAAAGTTTATTTTCCACCAACAACCCATCCGGCAGGCGTATTCAAAGTTCGCTAAATATTGATGAGCGCCACCTGCAACAAACGGCAACGGTATTAGCGGCCATTGGCAAAACTTTCCTGATTTTGTTTGTGGTACTGGCGTTACTGAACGCCACTTTCGCCTCCTCAACCCCGATTGAATTGTTGCAAAAAGCCATCGAATTCTGGGGCGGTAAGGGGCTGGAATCGCTCAATATTGTTCCGGCGCACATGGTCAATGCGCTGGTTTGCCTGATCGTCGGTATTTATGTGCTGCGTTCGGTACGTCGCTGGCTGGATAGCGATTTTCTGCCGAAAACGACCATGGATGTCGGTATGCGCGTCTCGCTGGTAACGCTGTTCAGCAATGTCGGCTATGTACTGATTATTCTGCTGACGCTGTCGATCATGGGTTTGCAGTGGAACAAGCTGGCCTGGATTGTTAGCGCCTTGTCGGTCGGTATCGGTTTTGGCTTGCAGGAGATCGTAAAGAACTTTATCTCAGGACTTATTCTGCTGACCGAACGTCCGGTGAAAGTGGGCGATCTGGTGAGCATTAGCGGAATAGAAGGGGATATTCGCCGCATCAACGTGCGTGCTACCGAGATTCAGCTTAGCGACAAATCAACGGTCATTGTGCCGAACTCGCAGCTTATTTCGCAAAACGTACGCAACGCGACCATGGGCAATGCGCAAGGGGTGGTCACCATCCTGCTGACTTTCCCACTGAACATCGATCCGGTACGGGTACGTGAAATTTTGCTGGAAGTGTATAACGAAAACGAACGCATCCTGGAAACACCTGAGCCGTCAGTATCGTTTAAAGATTTGACGCCGCAGGGCATTGTGCTCAGCGTCACCGGTAATGTGTCGAGTCAACGTCAGATCTCTGGAGCGAAAAGTGATTTGCTATTCGACATTCTTACCCGATTGCGTAAAGAGGGCATCGTACTGTCAGCGCCACAGACAATGATTATCGAACGTCGGCAACAAGCGGCGGCTGAAGAGCCGATGCCGTAAATATAAAAAGGCATTCACTATAAAGAATGCCTTTTCTATAAATTTTTTAAGAAAAATATCTTAAATTTGTTTTACCGCCCAACCTTTCTGTTTGCTGGTTTTTCCAATGCCGGGATTAAAACTGTTGGTCGGATCAAGTTGGCGATAAAACGAAGCCAGTTGCGGCCTGGCCTGATACAGATGCCCGACGTTGTGCTCTGCCGGATATTCTGCGCCGCGCGCCTGTAAGATCTCCAGCATCTTCTCCTTCAGCGCGTGCACATCTACGCCCTTTTTCACGATGTAATCCTGATGGAATACATGGCAGAAGAAATGGCCGTAGTAGAGGCTGTGGCTCAGCGATTGGGTGATTTCCGGCGGCAACGTTTCAAACCAGTCGCGATCGTTACGACGCAGAGCAATATCCAGTGCCAGAATATCTTCGACATCATCCGAATGCACCGCGTGATAGCGTACCGCAGCACCCGCGGCGGCAAAACGATGCAGAAACGCGTGTGCACCTTCTTTGGCTTTACACTCAAAGTACTCGCCACCGCCTTCACGAAAACAGTCTTTCAGATAATCACGCGCTTCCTGCACGCCATCACCGGACATTTTCAGCATCAGATGATGCGCGTACTTATCACGATATTGTTTCATTCGCTGCGGCAAATGCGCCGGAAACAGGCGGCTCAAACGCTGTAATACACGATCGCTGAAATGTGGCTTAACGAAAGACAGCTTTGCCAGCCAGGCGTCAACGCGACCTTTCAGGGTGAAAAACAGCGGCATCTTGTCAGTACCGAGCTTGTCGATCATCAGGAAGGTGTCTTTGCCGTAAACTTCAGCGATGTCATAAATATCACGATGCATATATTCGCCAGCAACCGGCAGGTTTTTGAAGTGCGCCAGAATATGACGGCGCATATCGCTCAGCACCCCGACATCGTTGGTGCCAATATAGAAAACCTGCTGTTGCGGTTCGATGGGTGATGCGCCGCGCGATAAATGCGCCCATTTCCGTGAGATAAATGGCACCGCTGCGGCGTTTCAATATTTGCAAAAGAATTACAATCCTACCGCGTCATCCTTCCTCTGACCATCTACCGGAAAATACCGGTAGAGTGTCGATAACCCCACCCCGTAGATAATAGCCAGCTGCTGACGGGTATGCCCCTTAGTCAATAGCCGACCAATCTGTTCCCGCTCATGCGGCTTTAATGCGTTGGGCCTTCCACCTATGCGTCCCTGTGCTCTGGCTGCTGCCAACCCGGCAAGTGTTCGTTCGACGATCAGCTCACGTTCCATCTCCGCCAGTGCAGACATCACATGGAAAAAGAAGCGCCCCATAGCACTGCTGGTATCAATACTGTCTGTTAAAGAGCGGAAGTGGGCACCACGTTTATGTAACTCTGATATCAGTGCAATCAGGTTCTTTACGCTGCGTCCCAGCCTGTCCAGTTTCCACACGACAAGGGTGTCTCCGCTATTAACGCACTTTAAAGCGCGTTTAAGGCCGGGACGACTGGCAACTTTTCCGCTCATACGGTCTTCAAAAATACGGTCACAGTTTGCGTTGGTGAGCGCATTACGCTGTAAATCGCTGTTCTGGTCGATTGTTGATACGCAGATATAACCAATGACGGCCATCAATTCTCCTCCTCTACATTATGTTGGGAGGATTTTTGCAGATTTCGCTAGGTGTAACTGCTTTTCCAAAAACCTTGGTTTGGGAGATGAGGATGGTTTCGTTGGCCGACTGATGAATACCCAGGTTTTAACCTCATCAGGTACGTATACCCCGACACCAGGAACAAAACGTATCAGGGTAACAATAACGGGCGGCGGCGGAGGCGGTGGCGGTTGCCAGGCCTCTGCGAGCAATGAAACGTTTTTCGGTGCTGGCGGCGGTGCGGGTGGAACAATAATTTCAATCATGACCCTGACAGAGGGTAGTTATTCTGTCGTTATCGGGGCGGGCGGGTCCGGCGGTGCCGGTGCGACAAATGGCCTCAACGGCGGTGATAGCTCATTCGCATCGTTAATTGCCCCTGGTGGCGTAGGCGGCGGAAAATCAGGAGTTTCAAACACCAACGGTGGTGCCGGAGGCGTGCCGAATACTGGTGACATTCGCATTATTGGTGGACAGGGAGGAGACGGTCAGTCCGGAAATGTCAGCGTCAGCGGTGCGGGCGGCGCATCGCACTGGGGTGGCGGTGGACGAGCAGGCTCAGGCGGCGGCGTCAGTGGTCGTGCGTATGGCTCAGGCGGCGGCGGTGCATACGATTCCGGTTATAGCGGAACTAAAATGACGGGCGGCAATGGCACTGCTGGGATTTGTATTATCGAGGAGTTCGCATAATGAGTACGTCATATGCAGTTATTGAAAATGGGATGATTGTGAATGTAATTGCCTGGGATGGGGAAACGGAGTTCACAGTGCCAGATAATCAGCAGCTCATCAATATTTCTGATATCAGTGAACAGCCCGGAATCGGCTGGGCGTATTCAGACGGGGAGTTTACTGCGCCGCCACCTCCAGAGCGCTCTCATGATGAACTGGTGGCCGATGCTGAACAGCAAAAACAGTGGCTGATAGACGCAGCAATGGCATCTATCAGCGTAATTCAATTGAAATTGCAGGCCGGACGCAAACTGACAGACGATGAAAACGCGAGGCTGAATGCGGTACTCGACTATATCGACGCAGTGGCAGCAATTGATACTGAAACTGCGCCGAGCATCAACTGGCCTGATCCACCGGCTGAGTAGGCCAACTGATATCAGGTGCTGTTGACGTATCAATGCGATTCAGCAGCACTCGATATTTTTTCCACGCGAGCAATAGAGACTGTTCATCATCTGTCGCTATATCCAAATCAACAGCATCCCGCAGCGGTGCTATTGCAGCTCCAGCAGCAGCGAGCAATTCAGATTTTCTGGACTCAGCGGCGGCAATCAATTCGTCGCGTGTCGGAGGTGGGACGTTCATCCAACACGGCATCCCATCATCACCAATACCTCGAATTTTTCCCGCTACTGAGTTTTTAAACTCGTCATAAACAGCGTCATCAACATCAATTGCATCTGACAAATTCCAGCCAGCATCTACATAGGTTGATAAATCCTGAATGGGGAAAAATGCATTATTTGATGCTGACCATACGTAGTTATTCATTTTCCAAATGCCCTCCAGCTAAAACCCGTACCGGTAACAGCAGTCCCTGATGGTGATGATGAAAACATCGTGAACTCGCTCAATGATGGTGGAAAGTATGAAACGTTATTTGCGGGAGTGACCCCCTGGCTGCTGATTAATCCGAGTATCGTGTAGCATTTCTCACTAAACGGAACAGGAAAGCGTATATTTACACTGCCGTCGGCACCCGTCACTGAAGTTCCCCATTGTTCAATTGTGCCGTCCGGGAGTTTTCTCCAGCCAGTATTACCGAAATTCCCGGTGAATGCCGACATATCAGGCACCTGATTTTTGCCGGTTCCCACATCCCGAGTTGCCGCTTTCCCTAAACCAAGGTTTTTGACAAACAGCGCTGGGTCAGGAATATCTGCGCCGTTCTGGTCTTTGGCCAGCTTCTCCGCCAGCTTGTTCAGTACCGTGGTCGCAAAATTCGGATCGTTTCCAAGGGCGTCCGCCAGCTCCTTCAGCGTATCCAGTGTCTCTGGTGCTGTGCCAGCAAGAGCCGCAATCGCTCTTGCCACAAACTCTGTCGTCACCAGTTTTTTACTGTTGTCGTTAGCAGCAGGTGTGGGGGCTGTCGGCGTGCCGGTGAATGTCGGGCTGGCCTTCGGTGCATATTGGGTATGCGGGTCTGCTGCCGCAATGTGTTTCGCAAGGTCAGAACCGCCTTTTTCAACCTGTTGTTTCAGGTACAACGTGCGGCTGGCCAGCTGTTTACCCTGCCGGTTAGAAATCCCGTCAGGCCCGCCTAGTACAGGGTCAGAGACCTCAATCTGGTAGATGCCTTCTTCCCACTGCGGGGTTTCAGGTAGGTTTGCCATAATTAACTGCTCCCGTGGTTATAGCTACCGTCATAGTTGACGGTGTTGTTGTAGCGAATGGCGACAGACTGATACTCAAGGCTCGCCAGATGGCAGCGGGCCGGAGCAAAGGCAGCGAGCGTCTGGCGTAACAGCGCCGCCTGATCGTTAGTAATGGGCTGCTGAAGG
>NZ_JASUAZ010000009.1:0-128138 GCF_030283135.1 Mixta mediterraneensis
CAATGGCCACGTTACTTGATGGAAAACGGGTCTGGGCAGAAAAGAATCTGAACCAGATTTAATCTGACAGACACCTGTATAAATAACCGGTAACTGTCAGATCAGGTCTGAGCTAGTACATATCAGGCGTAATTTTTTCACCTCATTAACACCTCAAGGGTCGGCTCGCCGGCCCTTTTCTTTGACATTAATTTAACCTCTTGTCAAAATTCACGCTCTCAGGTCCTGCCTTAACGATCTTTCTCGTTACGTAAGCGTTCACGTTAACCAACGCGTATCCAGTCTGTTATCACGCAGATGGCGTGCGCATGCAGTTGGTTTTTGCCGTTACGGCACGTCTATGAACAAGGAGTTACGTTGATGTCATTTTCCGCCGCTGAATCTCAGGTTCAGTCGACCTTTCCTTTGGCCTGTACATCGCTGGCCGTATTTCTCACTTATCTCACCGCAGGATTAGCGCTTCCGGTCATCCCGCTCTACGTGCATCAGGAGTTAGGGATGAATAACGTGATGGTCGGCGTCGCGGTCGGCATCCAGTTTTTTGCCACGCTATTAACGCGTGGTTTTGCCGGGCGTCGCGCCGATCAGCACGGCGCAAAGCGCACCACGCAACATGGCATGATGGCCATTGCCCTGGTGGGCCTGGCGTATCTGATTGCTGCATTGCTGCCGGTGCCGGTATGGGCAAAGTTTGGTTTGCTGGCGCTGGGGCGTTTGCTGCTGGGCTTCGGCGAAAGTTTACTGCTGACCGGCAACCTGACGTGGGGCATGGGGCTGGTGGGTCCGAAGCGCTCCGGTCTGGTAATGTCATGGAACGGTATGGCGATTTATGGATCGCTGGCAGCAGGTGCGCCGCTCGGCTTGCTGCTGCATCAGCATGGCGGTTTTGCCTTGCTGGGTGCGGTCGCGATTGTGTTACCGCTGATTGCGCTGGCACTGAATAGCGGGATCAAAGCGGTGCCGGTAGTGGGCGGTGAACGGCCGTCACTGTTTAGCGTCGTACGTACCATTTTTCAGCCAGGCCTGGCGCTGGCGCTGCAAGGCACAGGGTTTGCGGTGATTGGAACGTTTACCTCGCTCTACTTCGCCGCGCAGCACTGGGGCAACGCCGGTTTTACGTTGTCTGCTTTTGGTCTGGCATTTGTGCTGGTGCGGGTGTTCTTTGGCGGATTGCCGGATCGCCTGGGTGGCGTAAAAGTGGCGATGTTTTCGCTGCTGATTGAAGCCTGCGGTTTGCTGCTGCTGGCACTGGCCACGCAAAGCTGGATGGGGCTGGTTGGCGCGGCCTTAACTGGCTGCGGCTGCTCACTGATCTTCCCGGCGCTTGGTGTGGAAGTGATCAAACGCGTATCGCCGCAGGTGCGCGGCACCGCGCTAGGCGGTTTCTCTGCCTTCCAGGACGTGGCTTATGGAGCCAGCGGACCTGTTACCGGCCTGCTGGCGACCGCATTGGGTTATGGTTCTGTCTATCTGGCGGGGGCCTGCTGTGCGGCGCTCGGCATTCTGGTTACCTGGCGTTTCGCGCGTCAGCCGCAAACGGCTTAAAACATAACAGGAGCATCATAATGTCATCGGTATTGCGCTTTCCCCCTGCTTCACCACAGCAAAGTCTGACATATTTACAGGCCAAACTGGCTTACTACACCGATGCCTGGGATCTTGCTGAAGATTTGGCGCAACATATTACCGACATCGTGGTCATTGATGCGCGCTCGACGGAGGCTTATCGGGGCGGACATATTTGCGGTGCCATCTGTTTCCCGCATCGCACCATGAATGAGACATCAACTGCGCATTGGGATCGCAGTAAAGTATACGTGACCTATTGCGATGGCATTGGTTGCAACGGCTCGACCAAAGCGGCGTATAAGCTGGCGGCATTAGGCTTTCAGGTAAAAGAACTGATCGGTGGATTAGATTTCTGGAAGCGCGATGGACATCCGATGGCATGGGGCGATGCGCCGGGCGAATGGCCGGACGCGGCGGCTGCCGCGTCGTGCGGTTGTTAATTTAGAGAAACAGCCACAACAGAAAAATCACGACCAACAACGCCACGAATGCACCGAGCAGCGGGCGTTGCGCTAGCGGTTTCAGCACAGGTGGCAACGACGCCGGGAAGGGCGCCCAGATGGGTTGCGGCTTGATTTCGCTGGCGGCTAAAGGTTGCTCCTGCATCTTTTCAGCACGACGCGAAAACAGGAAGTTCAGTAAATCCTGGGTTTGCGTCGCCGTCAGCACGGTCTGCGGCGTCGCCTGAAACCGCTGTTGACTGTACTCTTCCAGCATCCGCTGTTCAGCCTGTGCCAGTGGCTGCTTCAGCGATGCTTCCAGTAGCTGTAAAGTTGGCGCGCTGTGCTGGCTTAGCGTTTGGCGTGCCTGTAAATATTGCGTCAGCAGCGGAAAATGGCGGGATGGAATAGGATCACCGCTGGTGAGCTGCACCAGCTTCAGCGCTGCCGCCCAGAGTTTGCCACTGGATTCGCCCGTCGCGGCGGCCAGCCGGATGATTTGCTGATTCAGGGTATGGTGTTCGGCGGGCAGTAAAGAGCGATCGCTGGCGCGGGTCTGCTGCGGTTGCGGAATCGCCATTTGGCCGTTTTGCAACATGGTCAGCACTTGATGAAGTTGATCCTGACTCAGCGAGCTCAACACGGTTTGACCAAATTGCTGGCGGATGAAATCGCTTACCGCCTGACGATTATTGCCCTGCGGTAGCAGATCGGTTAGCTGCGTCATCAACTGGCGCGTAGCGTGGCCGGTTTGCGCCTGGGTTAAACGCGTCGTGAGATATTGTTCAGCCGCCGGAAAATGGCGTGACTGTAAGTCTGCATCGCTTCTCACATTAACTTCACGGCGAATACCTGCCCACAACTCTGGCGCTTTCAAATTGCTGAGAGACAAAATGCGCACAATCAGGCGTTCCAGCGTAGTACGTTGCGCAGGGGAGAGCGGCTGTTCGCCGGGAGCGGAACCCGGACGAGGCGCGCCCGTTTGCGGATTTACAGATGAACGATCGCCGACCGGCACGCCAGGGCCGCTAACAGGTTGCATGACGGATTCCTTGGAGAAAACAGAACAGCGTGGGATGCGCCGGAATGAGAATGCGCCATGATAGCAAAAGCCCCCGGGAAATCCCACGGGGGCGCGGTTGTTTCAGCGTGATTTACTCAGCAGCCAGTTTCATGCGTTTACGACGCCAGCGTTTCCACACAAATGGAACAACCAATACCGCTATCGCTAACAGCAGCAACACTTTGCAGATCATACTTTCCCACAGAATGGGCAGGTTGCCGTTACTGATCGATAATGCGCGACGCAGATTCTGCTCCAGCATTTCACCTAATACAAAGCCTAAAATCAGCGGGGACATGGGAAAATCCATCTTACGCAGGATATAGCCGAAGACACCCAGCCCAACCATCAGCAGCAGATCAAACGTGGTGCTGTGTACGGCATACACGCCAACGGCAGAAATGGCGGCAATGGTTGGCACCAGGAACCAGAGCGGGATAGTCAGCATGCGGGCAAACACGTTGATCATGGGGATATTCATGACCAACAACATTACGTTACCAATCAGCAGTGCGGCGATCAGGCCCCAGACAATATCGGGCTGCTCGGTAAACATTGCCGGCCCTGGCGTAATATTATACAGCGTCAACGCGCCGACCATCACCGCAGTTGTGCCAGAACCGGGAATGCCAAGCGTTAACATCGGAATAAACGATCCACAGGCTGAGGCGTTATTTGCCGCTTCTGGCGCGGCTACGCCACGAATGTCACCTTTACCAAACTGATCGCTACCGCTGATTTTTTTCTCCGTCATGTAAGCAATGGCGCTGGCGATGGTGGCTCCCGCCCCCGGTAAAACGCCGACAAAGAAACCGATAAATGACGAACGAAGCGTAGCGCCGGTCGCCATCGTCGCTTCCTTCATGTTGAACATCATGCGGCCACTGGCGCGTACCGCTTTCTGCCCCGTTCTGGTCGACTCCAGCATTAACAGAATTTCGCTCACTGAGAATAAGCCAATCACCACAACGACGAACTGAATGCCGTCGGAAAGGTGCACGCTGTTAAAGGTAAAGCGATAAACGCCAGTGTTAGCGTCAACGCCGACGGTGGCCATGCTTAAGCCAATTAAAGCCGCAAGGAAGGACTTCAGCGGATTCTGGCTCATCATGCTGCCGAGACAGGCGATGGCAAAGACCATCAGCGCGAAGTATTCAGCCGGACCAAATGCCAGCGACCAGCTTGCCAGCAGCGGGGCGAACAAAATGATGCCGACGATGGCGATGGTTGAACCGATAAACGAACTGACGGCAGAAATTGACAGCGCGACGCCTGCTTTTCCCTGTTGCGCCATCGGATAACCATCCAGCGCGGTCATGATCGCACCGGCATCACCCGGTACATTCAGCAAAATTGACGAGATGCGACCGCCATATTCACAGCCGATGTACACGGTTGCCAGCAAAATCAGCGCAGACTCCGCCGGTAAGTGCAGGGCAAACGCCAGCGGCATTAAAATCGCCACGCCGTTGATGGGCCCAAGGCCCGGTAGCAGTCCTACAATCGTACCGATAAAGCAGCCGAACAGGGCGATCATCAGGTTTTCGGGCGTCATGGCGACGGCGAAACCCTGCATCAAAAAAGACCAGGTATCCATGCTTCTCTCCTTAACTCAGCCAGCTACCGACAGGCAGGGTAACTTCCAGCAGATGATCAAAGGCGTAAAACAGCGCCAGCCCCATCACCACGCCGGCAATTGCGGCGGCCCACCAGCGTGCACCAAACAGCATGCCGATACCGAACGTCAGCAAGGTGGTGCACAGCGCAAAGCCGAGCGTTTCAAACAGCCAGCCATACAGCAACATCATCAGTATCAGCGCAATCAAACGCTTTAATGTGCCGCTGGCGGGCCACTGAATATTGTCAGGTTTGCGAAACAGCATTAGCAGAGCGCAGATTGCCATCAGGCCCAGAATCCCCATGGGAAACGGGCGTGGTCCCACGGGTTCGTAGCTGTATTCGCTGTGGAGCTGCCAGGCAATCACCATGCCGCCAAAGCACAGCGCCAGCCAGATAACCGCAAAAATACGATCGCTCATTATGTGCTCCGGTTATTTTGCCAGACCGAAAGACTTCGCTTTTTCGCGATAATCCGTTACCTGCTTTTTCACGTAGCTGTCGAGTTCTGCGCCAAACAGGTTGAATTCAAACAGGCCACGCATATCGCGCTGTTTCTGGAATTCCGGCGTGGTGACCATTTTTTTAAAGGCATCTTCCCACCATTTGTATTCGGCATCGGTCACTTTCGGGCCGAGGTAGAAACCGCGAATGATGGGCCAGACAACGTCAAAACCTTGTTCTTTCGCTGTCGGCACGTTTGCCAGCTGGCCCGACAGGCGCTTGTCTGACATCACCGCCAGCACGCGCAGTTTGCCGGCCTGCAGATGCGGCACCATTTCGCTCATGTCGCCCAACACCACCTGAATATGATTCCCCAGCAGCGCCGTCACCGGTTCGCCACCGCCTTCAAATGCCACATAACGCATTTTGCGTGGATCAATGCCCGCTTCCCGCGCCAGTAAGGCTGTTTTCATCCAGTCCTGACTGCCAATGGAGGCACCTGCACCCACCACGACTTTGGTGGGATCTTTTTTCATGGCTTCCATCAGCTCACCCAGGTTTTTCCATGGCGCATCGGCGCGCACTGCGATCATGCCGTAGTCAGTACCGACCGCCGCCAGCCACTTCACATCATCTTCTGAGTAGCGACCAAACTTTCCTTGCGACAGGTTGAGTAGCGATCCACCGGAGAAAGCGACAACCGTGCCCGCTTCGGCGGGGCGTTGCGCAATGATGGCGTTATAAGCGACCGCACCGACGCCGCCAGGCATGTAAGTCACGCGCATTGGCGAATCAATCTGTTTAGTTTCCTGCAATGAAACTTGCAGCAGCTTGCAGGTCAGGTCAAAGCCGCCGCCGGGTTTAGCCGGGGCGATGCATTCGGTACGTTCGGGCGCATCGGCGGCAAACGTAGTTGGAACCAACAGAGCCAGCAGGGTTGAGGCCAGCGTGGTGCGGATTATTTTTTTCATCTTTCGCTCCCTTCTTTCTTCCAGAGTGTGATTACTACCGAATATTCGGCGTTGCTGGATTGTTAAAACAGTTACCTTTCATTTACCTTTCGCTGCCCGGAAATAATGACAGGATGTGATATGCGTCTCTTACTGGTGGAAGATACGGTTGAGCTGGCGTGCTGGTTACAAAAAGCGCTAACGCAAAAAGGATTTGCGGTGGATTGGGTTGCAGAGGGCGTGGCGGCAGACCTTATGCTGCAAAGCGAAGAGTATGCGCTGGTGGTGCTGGACGTCTCGCTGCCGCGCATGGATGGTTTTGAGGTGCTGTCGCGGCTGCGGCGGCGCGGTCAAAACGTGCCGGTATTGCTGTTGACTGCACGCAGCGCGCTTGATGATCGGGTACGCGGTCTCAATCAGGGGGCCGATGATTACCTCACCAAACCCTTCGAACTTGATGAACTGGAAGCGCGCCTGCGGGCATTATGGCGACGGAGTCAGGGTCAGCCGCCACAAAGTCAGGTACTGGGCCAGTTGATGCTCGACAACGAAGGGTATTTTTTGCTGGCAGAAAAGCCACTGGCGCTGACGCCGCGCGAATCCAGCATTCTTACTACGCTGATGCAGCGACGCGGGCGGCCGGTTTCACGTCAGCATCTGTATGAACAAACCTTCACCCTGAATGATGAAGTCAGCCCGGAAAGTATCGAGCTTTACGTACACCGGGTGCGCAAAAAACTGGCTGGCAGTGACGTGGCAATCGTAACGCTGCGCGGGCTGGGTTACAGCCTGGAAATGCTGTCGTGCGAATAATTCCCTCTCTACGCGGCGAATTACTGGTCTGGCTGGGTTTGCCGCTTGCGCTGCTGTGGGGATTGTCAGTTTATACCCATTATCAGAGTGCGGTGCATGCGGCGAATCAGGCTTACGATCGCTCCTTGCTGGCGTCAGCCCGCACCGTTGCCGAACGTTTAGTGGTGCGCCATCGCCACCTTGAAGTCGATGTGCCCTGGGTTGTGCTCGACAGTTTCGAGCGCAACATGAATGACCAACTGTTTTATCAGGTCATTTCACCTGAAGGGAAAACGCTCTCTGGTTATGACGATCTGCCGACTATCCCGCCCACCAGCCAGCTTTCCGAGATTTATCCCGCGTTAGTGTATTTCTATGACGCGCGTTATCACCAACAGCGTATCCGCATTGCCGCGCTCTGGCAGCCGGTCAATGAGGCAGGTGTTAACGGCATGGCGCTGGTGCTGGTGGCAGAAACACTGAATTCACGTCAGGCCTTCGCCGAAGGTTTGCTGCGCACGGCTTTGCTCAGCCAGAGTTGTTTAGTGCTTGTCACCCTTTTGCTGGCCGGTTTAATGCTGCGACGCGTACTGCGCCCGCTGCGACGTTTGTCGCGTATTGTGTTGCACCGTGATGGCAGTGAATTAACGCCATTGCCGTCGCTACCCTGGTCTGAATTGCAGCCGTTGATTATCGCTTTTAACCGCTACCTGGAACGGCTGCGCAGTTTGCTGGCACGACAGGATCGCTTTAGCGCCGACGCCGCGCATCAGTTGCGCACGCCGCTGGCGATCCTTAAAACGCAGGTTGGCGTGGCGTTAGACAGCGAGCGTCCCGAACAGTGGCGGGAAAGTTTACAGGGTATGCGGCATACCCTGGATGACACCATTTTGCTCACCGATCGTTTATTGCAACTGGCACGAATGAAAGCGCGACATGGCGAAGAAAAACCGTTAACAAACGTAGATTTGGCTGACATCCTGCGCGATGCCTGTTTCAGCAGTTACACTGCAGCCAGAAACAAGCGCATCGATTTAGGCTATGAAGGCCAGCAAAATGATGAGGTGAAAGGAGATAGCTTGCTGCTCGGCGAGCTATGCGCCAACCTGCTGGACAACGCCATTAAATATACGCCGATAGGCGGCATTGTTACCGCCAGATTGTACGCCGGAAAACTGGAGATTGAAGATAGCGGGCCGGGCATCGACAGTGCGGAGCAGGAGAAAGCGTTACAACCTTTTTCGCGGTTTGATCATGGAAGCCTACAGCCTGGCGCGGGCATCGGTCTGGCGTTAGTAAAGGATATTTGTGCCTGGCACGGCGCGTTGATCAGTTTGGATCGCAGCCCGCTATTGGGCGGACTGCGCGTGACGATTCAATTTAAACCCGATCAACGCTAGCCGGTTTCTGGCCTGCCAGGGGTGTTTTCAGTCGCTGTGCGAGGATCACGCCAAACAGCGTCAGCCCGCCACCAATCCAGTGATAGCTGTGTAGTTGCTCATGCAGGAACAGCACGGCAATCACCGCGGTAAATACCGGCGTCAGGTTCATAAAAATGCTGGTGGTGCTGGCACCTAAGCGCTGCACGCCGTGGATCCACAGGAAAGGCGCAATAATCGAGGCAAACAGGCCGGCGAAGGCGACCAGCGGAACGTTATGCAGATTAAGCGACACGTTTGGCGCACGTAGAAAGCCGGGCAACAGCAGCAGCACGCCAAATAAAATCTGGACATATAAACTTTGCCAAATCGGCAGCGGAATCGCCCAGCGCCTGGTGAGCACGCCATACAGGGCATAGGAAACCGAAGCCGCTAACATCATCAGCTCGCCTTTACCCAGCCCGTGACTCAGTAATAGCGGAAGATTGCCCTCGCTGACCAGCCACACCAAACCCGCAAACGAAATCAGACTACCAAACAGGATGCCAACGGTTGGCGCAATGCGCAGGAGCACCACGCTCAACAACACGGTAAGCAGAGGGATTAACGCACCGATAATGCCCATGAACAGCGCGCTAACGCTGTGCGCCGCGTAATAGGCCAGACTTTGATACAGCACCATGCCCAGCAGGCCAAGAATCAGCAATCGACCCAGGTGCGGCGTGATCTGTTGTCGCTGCCGTCTGATGCCGGGCAGAATAAAGGGGGTTAATACCAGCAGCGCCAGCAGCCAGCGATAAAAGGAGATCGCCGCCGGGTCGATGGCACCTGCCGATAACTTGCTAACAATCGAATTGACTGACCAGATGAATACTGCAATCAGCGGGAATAAAAAATTCATTTTGTTTCTCCAGACGCGAAGTGAGCGCAGTGTACGCTTGTCTGCTTTTATTCGGATAGTTAATATCGGACAAAAATCATTAATGACCGGACATAATGACCCTACAAATTACCTACCAACCGCCTGTTGATGCCGGGCATTTACGCTACTTTTTTCGCTTCGAGCAGGCCAATGCCAAAACCGAATATCTGCCGCATGCGCACGACTGGGGTCAGGTCATTTTTGTTAAAAGCCACGTACTGGAGATGCAGGTGGAAGGTGAACGTTTATTAACGCCAGCTGATATTCCCATCTGGATCCCGCCGGGGCATCGGCACAGCAGCTACAATCATCGCCAGGCGCAGTTTCGCACCTTTAATCTGGCCGCGACGCTGTGCGCAGGTTTGCCTGCCAGAGCCTGCCTGCTAATTGTCGATCCGATTGTGCAGGCGATCATGGACGAATTTGCCCACAACGAAATTGAACAGCCGACCAGCGATGCGCAGTGGCGACTGTGTGACGTGTTGTGCGATCGCTTACGCCTGGCGCCAGTAGAGGAAAGTTATTTACCCCTGTCGAATGATAAATTTCTTGCGCCGATTCTGCAGGCGCTGGAGGCCGATCCAGGCGATAACACGACGCTTTCGGTGTGGGCTTCCCGTGTTTTTACGACGGAACGCACTCTGGCACGGCGCTGCCAGCAGCAGCTTAATATGTCGTTCAGCGAGTGGCGACAGCGGCTGCGTTTTTTACGCGCCATTGCGCTACTGGAGCAGGGCCGTAGCGTGCAAGCCATTGCGCATGAACTGGGTTACAGCTCCGCTTCTGCGCTGATTGTAATGTTTCAGCAGCAGGCAGGCACTACGCCAGATCGCTACCGCATGCGGTTAGGCTAACGCGCGGCTTTGTGCCAAAATAACGCCCTTAAACGCAACAGACAGGAAAGCCGTGGTGAAGATTCTCGTCGATGAAAATATGCCTTATGCCCGTGAACTGTTCAGCCGCACCGGAAACGTGCTGGCGGTGCCGGGACGTCCCTTACCAGAAGCTGGGTTGGCAGATGCTGACGGCCTGATGGTGCGCTCAGTTACCAACGTCAATGAAGCATTGCTGGCGGGTAAGCCAGTGAAATTTGTCGGTACTGCAACAGCGGGTACCGATCATATTGACGAGGCGTGGCTGCAACAGGCGGGGATTGCGTTCTCTGCGGCTCCCGGTTGTAACGCCATTGCGGTGGTGGAATATGTTTTTTCTTCGCTGCTGTTATTAGCAGAGCGTGACGGCTTCCAGCTGCGCGACCGCACGGTGGGTATTATCGGCGTGGGCAATGTCGGCGGGCGTTTGCAAAAACGGCTTGACGCCTGGGGCGTGAAAACGCTGTTGTGCGATCCGCCGCGCGCTGAACGCGGCGATGAAGGTGATTTCCTGTCGCTGGATGACGTCGTTAACCAGGCTGATATTCTGACTTTCCATACCCCGCTATTTAAAGACGGGCCGTATAAAAGCTGGCATCTGGCTGACTTAGCGCTGCTGATGGCGCTCCGGCCCAATACCATTTTAATCAACGCCTGTCGCGGCCCGGTGGTGGATAATGCTGCGTTACTGGAGGTGTTGAAAATGCGTTCGGATCTCAGCGTTGTGTTGGATGTATGGGAGCCGGAACCGGAGCTGTCGCTTGATCTGCTTGATAAAGTCGATATTGCCACCGCGCATATCGCCGGTTATACGCTGGAAGGCAAAGCGCGTGGTACTACGCAAGTCTTTGAAGCCTGGAGCGCGTTTATTGGTCAGCCGCAGCAGGTGCCGCTCAGTGAGCTGCTGCCAATACCCGAATTCAGCCATATTACGCTGCATGGCGCGCTTGATCAGCCAACGCTGAAACGGCTGGTGCATCTGGTGTATGATGTGCGCCGCGACGATGCCCCGTTACGTAAAGTGGCCGCACAACCCGGTGAATTTGATCGCCTGCGTAAGCAATACGAAGAGCGCCGCGAATGGTCCTCATTGCAGGTGATTTGCGACGAAAGTGAAACCGTCGAAATGCTGATGAAACTGGGTTTTGATGCCCGTCTGCAGCAGGCTGTTGATCTGGCGTAGCAGGTGCAGTTTATTGGGTAAAAATCCGAATCCCTGGGCGGTGAAATTCACCGCCTTCTGTTTTTATGTCATTGTCTGGAGTAAACCACCATGTCTGACGGCTGGAATATTGCGCTATTAGGCGCAACAGGCGCAGTAGGGAACGCTGTACTGGAACTGCTGGCGGAACGCCAGTTCCCGGTTGGTGAATTGTATTTGCTGGCGAGTGAAAACGGCGCGGGTGAAACCAAACGTTATGAAGGACGTGCCGTTCAGGTACAGAATGCGGCGGAATTTGACTGGTCGCAGGCGCAGCTGGCCTTTTTCGTTGCTGGTCGTAACGTATCAGCGCGTTATGCAGAAGAAGCGGCCAACGCCGGATGCCTGGTGATTGACAGCAGCGACCTGTTTGCCCTGTCACCGGATGTTCCGCTGGTAGTACCGGATGTGAATGCTCACGTATTGGCCGACTACCGCAATCGTAACATTATTAGCGTTGCCGACAGCCTGGTAAGCCAGTTGCTTACCGCGTTGAAGCCGCTGACTGATGCCGCAGGCCTGGGGCGTTTACAGGTGACGAACCTGCTTTCGGTTTCTAATCACGGTAAAGCGGCGGTAGATGCGTTAGCGGGCGAAAGTGCGCGTTTGCTGAATGGCGTGCCAGCGGATGAACATTATTATGGCCGTCAGCTGGCGTTTAACCTGTTGCCTCAGCAGGTTGATGCCGAGGGCAGCGTAGAAAGTGAGCGCCGACTGATTGATCAGGTGCGTAAAGTGCTGCAAGACGAAGGTTTACCCGTTGCAGTGACCAGCATTCAGGCGCCGGTATTTTACGGCAACGCGCAAATCGTCTACGTTGAGAACCTGCGTCCTCTGTCTGCGGAAGAAGCGCGCGCAGAACTGGCATTGACCGCTGACATTATTCTGAGCGAAGAAGATCAGGTGCCAACGCCGGTAACAGAGGCATCGGGCAACGTTGAACTGAGCATTGGCGGGGTACGTAACGATTACGGCATTCCTGAACTGCTGCAATTCTGGTCGGTGGCCGATAACGTTCGCTTTGGCGGTGCGTTGATGGCCGTGAAAACCGCAGAGAAGCTGGTGCAGGAGTATATGTACTAATGTCCGATGGTCAGACGCAAAAACTGGCGCTCGGCATAGAGTATGACGGCAGCCGTTATTACGGCTGGCAGCGACAGCAGGAAGTACGCAGCGTGCAGGAGAAGTTAGAACGTGCGCTGTCAAAAGTGGCTAATCATCCGGTGGTCGTGTTTTGCGCTGGGCGCACCGACGCTGGCGTGCATGGCACCGGCCAGGTGGTACATTTTGAAACCACTTCGCGCCGTGCCGAGGGGGCCTGGACATTAGGTGTTAATGCCAGTTTGCCTGATGACATCGCGGTGCGCTGGGTAAAAGCGGTGCCGGACGAATTTCACGCACGCTTTAGTGCGACCGCCCGGCGCTATCGTTACCTGATTTATAATCAGCGCCTGCGCCCGGCTATTTTAGGCAGCGGCGTTACGCATTTTTATCATCCGCTGGATGCAGAAAAGATGCAGCGCGCCGGTCAGTGTTTGCTGGGTGAGAACGATTTTACCTCGTTCCGCGCGGTACAGTGCCAGTCGCGCACGCCGTGGCGCAACGTGATTCACCTTAACGTGACGCGCCAGGGGCCTTACGTCATTGTGGACATCAAAGCTAATGCCTTTGTGCATCACATGGTGCGTAACATCGTTGGCAGCCTGATGGAAATTGGCTGTGGCAATCAGCCAGAATCGTGGATGGCCACTTTACTGGCTGCGAAAGACCGCACGCTGGCGGCGGCGACAGCCAAAGCAGCCGGGCTTTATCTGGTGGCGGTGGATTATCCATCCCACTTTGCGTTACCACAACCGGCGCTGGGACCTTTGTTCCTCGCGGATTAATCAAAAAATTCAGGACAGGAAGGGAGCGTTATGGAGTTTATCCATTTTGTGGTCGATTTTATTCTGCACATTGATGTGCATTTGGCCGAACTGGTGGCGCAATACGGCATCTGGATTTACGCTATTCTGTTCCTGATTTTATTTTGCGAAACGGGTCTGGTTCTCACGCCGTTTTTGCCAGGCGATTCACTGCTGTTTGTCGCGGGTGCGCTGGCGGCGCTGCCAGGCAACGATCTCAACGTTCATTTGCTGGTGGCGTTATTGGTCGTTGCCGCTGTGCTTGGCGATGCAGCTAACTACACCATTGGCCGTTTGTTTGGTGAACGTTTGTTTAGTAACCCGAACTCCAAAATTTTTCGTCGTCGCTATCTTGATAAAACTCACGCGTTTTATGCACGACATGGCGGAAAAACCATTATCCTGGCGCGCTTTGTGCCGATAGTCCGTACTTTCGCGCCGTTTGTCGCCGGGATGGGCCACATGTCTTATCGCCATTTTGCGCTGTTCAACGTTACTGGCGCACTGGCGTGGGTTTTGCTGTTCTCCTATGCAGGCTACCTGTTTGGCGACTTGCCGGTGGTACAGGAAAATCTCAAGCTGCTAATTGTCGGGATTATCGTCGTATCCATTTTGCCCGGCGTAATTGAAATCTGGCGTCACCGCCATCAGGCGAAGCAGCACTAATAGCCGTAAGCGGCAGCGTCGCTCAGGGGTAAGACCAGATTTTTATCCACAGTCTGAACGGGTTGTGGTTTAATGAGCGACATTTCCCGTCTGCTGAAGTTACTTCAGCAGCATTAAGACGACTGGACCAGGTCAGTTTCAACAGAAAGGTCATCAATGAGCTGGATTGAACGCATTCTTAACAAAAGCAATATTACGCCTGCTAGCCGCGCCAGTATCCCGGAAGGGGTCTGGACTAAATGCGACAGCTGTGGTCAGGTACTTTATCGTGCCGAGCTGGAGCGTAACCTTGAGGTCTGCCCAAAGTGCGACCATCACATGCGCATGCATGCCCGCGAGCGTCTCGCAAGCCTACTTGATCAGGGTACACTGGTAGAGTTGGGAAGCGAGCTGGAACCAAAAGATTTACTGAAGTTCCGGGACTCGAAGAAGTACAAAGATCGTCTGGTCGCGGCCCAAAAAGCCACCGACGAGAAAGACGCATTGATCGTTATGAAAGGTCAGTTACACAGTATGCCAGTCGTGGCCGCAGCCTTTGAGTTTGCCTTCATGGGCGGTTCGATGGGATCTGTGGTTGGCGCGCGCTTTGTGCGTGCGGTTGAGCAGGCGCTGGAAGATAACTGTCCACTGATCTGCTTCTCTGCCAGCGGTGGTGCGCGTATGCAGGAGGCGCTGATGTCGCTGATGCAGATGGCTAAAACCAGCGCAGCGCTGGCAAAAATGCAGGAGCGCGGCTTGCCGTACATTTCCGTGCTGACCGACCCAACTATGGGCGGCGTTTCTGCCAGTTTTGCCATGTTAGGCGATCTCAACGTGGCAGAACCGAAAGCGCTGATTGGCTTCGCTGGTCCGCGTGTGATTGAGCAAACCGTACGCGAAAAATTGCCACCGGGCTTCCAGCGCAGCGAGTTTCTGATCGAGAAGGGCGCGATTGATATGATTATTCGCCGCCCGGAAATGCGTTATAAACTGGCAAGCCTGCTGGCAAAAATGATGAACCTGCCGGCACCGCTGCATGATGGTGAACAGTCTACATCGACGATTGAACCGGAAAGCAACGAGGCCTGACAGGAGATAGAATGGCGCGCTGGTCGCGCCTTTCACCAATGCACCGTATACCTTTAGCGCTGAATCAGCCGGGTATAAATTTGCAAAACGGGACATATGGATAATCTTCACCTTCCTCAAGCCACGTCGCCTTTGGCCACGTGGCTTTACTATCTTGAGCACCTTCATACTCAGGCTATTGAACTGGGGCTGGATCGTATTCGCCAGGTGGCGCAGCGTCTGGACCTGTTGAAACCTGCTCCTTTCGTTTTTACTGTTGCTGGCACGAATGGTAAAGGCACCACATGCCGTACGCTCGAAACGCTGCTTATAGCTGCCGGTTATCGTGTGGGCGTTTACAGCTCACCGCATCTGGTGCGTTACACCGAGCGCGTGCGCGTACAGGGCCAGGAATTGAGTGAAGCGCTCCACACCGCCAGTTTTGCTGAAATCGAAGCGGGACGCGGCGCGATCTCCCTCACTTACTTTGAATATGGCACGTTGTCAGCGCTGAAACTGTTCCAGCAGGCCCAGCTTGACGTTGTGATCTTGGAAGTTGGTCTCGGGGGACGTCTGGATGCCACCAATATTGTTGATGCGGATGTCGCAGTCGTGACCAGCATCGCACTGGATCATACCGACTGGCTGGGATCGGACCGCGAAAGTATCGGACGCGAAAAAGCTGGCGTGTTTCGTGCTGGTAAACCGGCGGTGGTGGGTGAACCTGATATGCTGCTCAGTATTGCTGCTGTAGCAGACGAAAAGGGCGCAAAACTGATGCAGCGCGATCGTGACTGGTCATATCGTCAGCAGGCGGAAAGCTGGTCTTTGCGCGATAGCCGGGGCGAGCTAAACGATCTGCCCTTGCCGCAGGTGCCCTTGCCGAACGCCGCCAGCGCGCTGGTAGCGCTGCGCGCTTCCGGTTTGAATGTCAGCGAAGCACATATTCGTGCTTACCTGCCGCTGGCTGTTTTGCCGGGGCGTTTTCAGACGGTAAGTGAATCGCCGCGAGTCATTCTGGATGTGGCGCACAATCCGCATGCCGCAACGTATCTGGCGTCGCGCCTGGCTGACGTGCCGCGAAAAGGTGCGGTGCATGCAGTGGTCGGCATGCTGCATGATAAAGATATTGCCGGCACTCTGGCAGTTTTAGCGCCACAGGTTGATCGCTGGTATTGCGCTCCGCTTGAGGGGCCGCGTGGCGCCACGGCAGAACAGCTGATAATGCATTTGCCGCCGCAGTCACAGGCTTTGAACGATGTGGAAAGCGCATGGCAGGCCGCTCGCCAGCAGGCTCAGCCGCAGGACATCGTACTGGTGTGTGGATCGTTTCATACCGTTGCGCAGGTCATGGAATCGATGGAAACGGAGAAAGGGTGTGGCAAGTAAGTTTCAAAACCGTTTAGTCGGTACTGTTATTTTGGTCGCGGTTGGCGTCATTGTGCTGCCGGGGCTATTGGATGGTAAAAAGAAGCACTATAAAGAGGAATTTGCCGCGATCCCGCTGGTACCAAAACCTGACGATCAACAGGACAGCGAAATGGTGCCGCCGGTTACCCAGTCGCTGCCTGCACAACCTCCGTCAGGAGCTAACGCTGCTGGTAACGACAGCAAAACCAATAGTGACGCTGAACACGGTAGCACCAGGCCAGGCGATAACAGTCAGCCGAGCGTGGTGACACCTCCGCCGGTTCATCAGCCCGCGCCATCACAGCCGGTTAGCCAGCCTAAGCCAAAGCCAGTGGAGCAACCACCGAAGCCAAAGCCGGTGGAACAGCCAAAACCGAAACCTGCTGAGCAACCGAAACCAGTTGAACAAAATACGCCAGCCGGACAGGCATATGTTGTGCAACTCGGCGCATTGAAGAACGCCAGCAAAGTTAATGAGATCGTCGCAAAACTGCGTTTGTCGGGCTACCGTGCCTTTACCGTGCCATCAGCGCCGGTGCAAGGGCAGATTACGCGTATTTATGTCGGTCCTGATGCGTCAAAAGCGAAGATGCAGGGTGCGATTTCAGAGCTAAAAGGTCTCTCCGGTTTAAGCGGCGTGGTAAAACCTTACAGCATACGCTGAGCGGTGTAACTGAGGCCGTCCGTAACAAAAACGGGCGGCGTCTTTTCAATACCGCACTGAGGGTTAAAAGCAGAGAAACAGGGAAAAATAAGTTATTTTCAAACGGTTAATCGCTTTAAAAAGTAGCAGGCGAGGGAGTGTTTTTTCATCGCCTTTTTTATGGAAACAGATTGGGAAAACCCCTACGCAAACGTTTTCTTTTTCTGTTAGAATGCGCCCCGAACTGGATGCAGGGGCGCGCTGGCGCTGGGAAAGTTCATGATCTGGATTGATTACGTCATTATTGCGGTAGTTGGTTTTTCGGCTCTGGTCAGCCTGGTTCGCGGGTTTATCCGGGAAGCCTTATCTCTCGTTACCTGGGGATGCGCGTTTTTTGTCGCCAGTCATTACTATCCCTTCCTTGCAGTCTGGTTTACAGGTTTTGACGACGAACTGGTTCGTAACGGTATCGCCATCGCGGTGCTGTTTGTGGCTACCCTGATTGTGGGAGCGATTGTGAACTATGTGATCGGCACGCTGGTGGAGAAAACTGGCTTGTCGGGAACCGACCGGGTATTGGGAGTCTGTTTCGGGGCGTTGCGTGGTGTGCTAATCGTGGCCGCTATTCTCTTCTTCCTTGATACATTCACGGGATTTTCGAAAAGTCCCGACTGGCAACAGTCTCAACTCATTCCCCAGTTCAGTTATATAATCAGGTGGTTCTTTGATTACCTGAAAAGCACGTCGAGTTTTTTACCCCGGTGACACCACCGGGAGTGTGGCTTAATGAGGAAATGACAACATGTGCGGTATTGTCGGTATCACCGGTTTCATGCCGGTAAACCAGTCGATCTATGACGCGTTAACAGTGCTCCAGCACCGTGGGCAGGATGCCGCAGGCATCTGTACCATTGATGCGCTGAATTGCTTTCGCCTGCGTAAAGCCAACGGCCTCGTCAGCGACGTTTTCGAAGCACGCCACATGCAGCGTTTGCAGGGTAATATGGGCATCGGCCACGCACGTTACCCAACGGCGGGCAGCTCCAGTGCCTCTGAGGCGCAGCCATTCTATGTAAACTCGCCGTACGGCATTACTCTGGCGCACAACGGTAATCTGACCAACGCCCATGAACTGCGGAAAAAGCTGTTCGATAAAGGCCGCCGTCACGTCAATACCACTTCAGATTCTGAGATCCTGCTGAATATTTTTGCTCAGGAGCTGGACCGTTTTCAGCATTACCCGCTGGAAGCTGAGAATATTTTTGCTGCCGTTGCGGCTGTGCACCAGCAGGTGCGGGGCGCGTATGCTGTGGTTTCGATGATTATCGGCCATGGAATGGTCGCTTTCCGCGATCCAAACGGTATTCGTCCGCTGGTGCTGGGCAAGCGGGTTATTGCCGATGGCCGCACCGAATATATGGTGGCCTCAGAAAGCGTCGCTCTGGACACGCTGGGTTTTGAATTTATCCGTGATGTTGCGCCAGGTGAAGCGGTGTACATTACCGAGCAGGGACAGCTTTCTACCCGTCAATGCGCTGAGAATCCCAAAAGTAATCCCTGTCTGTTCGAGTATGTTTACTTTGCCCGCCCGGATTCTTTCCTCGACAAAATTTCCGTCTACAGCGCGCGTGTTCGTATGGGTACCAAGCTGGGCGAAAAGATTGCGCGTGAATGGGAAGAGCTGGATATTGACGTAGTTATTCCTATCCCAGAGACGTCAACCGATATTGCCCTGGAAATCGCCCGTATTTTGGATAAGCCGTATCGCCAGGGGTTCGTAAAAAACCGTTACGTTGGCCGTACTTTTATCATGCCAGGCCAGCAGTTACGCCGCAGCGCGGTTCGCCGCAAGCTGAATGCTAACCGCGCTGAATTCCGTGACAAGAACGTACTGCTGGTTGATGACTCTATCGTGCGTGGCACCACTTCCGAGCAGATCATCGAGATGGCGCGTGAAGCTGGCGCAAAACGCGTTTACTTGGCATCAGCCGCACCGGAAATCCGTTTTCCAAACGTGTATGGCATTGATATGCCGAGCGCAACCGAGCTGATCGCCCATGGCCGTGAAGTCGATGAAATTTGTCAGCTGATTAAAGCGGATGCACTGATTTTTCAGGATCTGAACGATTTGATTGAAGCCGTGCGGGAAGAAAACCCGGATATTACGCAATTTGAGTGTTCGGTCTTTAATGGTATCTACGTTACGAAAGATGTTGATCAGCAATATCTGGAGTACCTCCAGTCGCTGCGTAATGATGATGCCAAAGCCCTGGCGCGTCAAAATGAAGTAGAAAATCTGGAGCTGCATAACGAAGGTTAACGGCTCACGTTAAGCAGAAAGAGGAGGCGGGAGAAATCTCGCCTTTTTTATTTATCCATCAAGTCCGTTATGATGGCGCATACCAAAACGGCAAGGCTGAACTATGAAAAGACTCATCATTGGCATTTCAGGTGCCAGCGGCGTGATTTATGGCGTTCGCATGTTGCAGGTTTTGCAGCAGGTGGACGGGGTGGAAACGCATCTGGTGATGAGTAATGCGGCCCGGCAAACCCTGGGGCTGGAAACCGATTACACTCTGCGTGAGGTGCAGGCACTGGCTGATGTGGTACATGATGTGCGCGATATTGCAGCCAGCATCTCTTCCGGATCGTTTAAAACGTTGGGCATGGTTATTCTGCCGTGCTCAATGAAAACGTTATCAGGCATTGTCCATAGTTATAGCGATTCATTGCTGACGCGAGCTGCTGATGTCGTACTGAAAGAGCAGCGTAAGCTGGTATTGTGCGTGCGTGAAACCCCGCTGCACATGGGACATTTGCGTATGATGACCACCGCCGCTGAGCTAGGCGCGATTATCATGCCACCGGTTCCGGCGTTTTATCATCGCCCCAGTCTCATTGGACAATTGGTTGATCAAACAGTTAATCGCGTTATTGATCAATTTGATATTGAGCTTCCTGAAGATCTGTTTACGCGCTGGCAAGGTGCAGATCGCTAATTAACCGCACTATTTTGGTGCGATAGCGCGTCTGAGATCACTGTTCGTGCATTTGATGCACCAAAAGTTAACAACATCGCTTTTTCTCTATTACATCGCTGATATATTCCTCTCACAAACTTGCCGGGTTCGCCTGTGCAGCGTCACGCTAAACATGCGGATAACTTGCAGAACTGGCATGAAACATGCAAATTATTTTGCGCAAACACATCACGTAGTACATAACAAAAAGCACTTCACTTGAGGGTAAACTATGAAAAAGCGTGTTCTGGCTCTTTCTCTGATGCTGGGTCTGTCCAGCGCTGCCAGCGTATTCGCCGCGGTACCAGGTGCCATTCGTATTGGAACCGATCCAACTTACCCGCCGTTTGAATCGAAAAATGCGCAAGGACAGTTAGTGGGCTTCGACATCGATCTCGCTAACGAAATCTGTAAACGTATTCACATCAGGTGCACCTATGTTGAAAGCGATTTTGATGCGCTGATCCCTTCGCTAAAAGCGAAGAAAATTGATGCCATCATCTCTTCACTTTCCATCACAGCAAAACGCCAGGAAGAAATTGCTTTCTCGGAAAAACTCTACGCTGCGAATGCGCGTTTAGTCGCTCCGAAAGGCTCGAAAATCCAGCCAACCATTGAATCGCTGAAAGGCAAAAACATCGGGCTGCTGCAGGGCACCACCCAGGAAACTTATGCGAATGAATACTGGCGTTCAAAAGGCATAACCGTAACGCCGTATGCAAACCAGGATCTGGTTTATCAGGATCTGAATGCGGGACGTATTGATGCCGCGTTCCAGGATGAAGTACAGGCGAGCGAAGGTTTCCTGAAGCAGGCGGTTGGTAAAAACTACGCTTTTGCTGGACCGGCTGTTAAAGATGACAAAATTTTTGGCATCGGCACCGGTATGGGCCTGCGTAAAGATGATGCTGAGCTGAAAAAGGCCATCGACAACGCTTTTAATGAGATGCGCAAGGACGGCACGTACGATAAAATTGCTAAGAAGTATTTTGATTTCAATGTATACGGTGACTGAGTAAAACCTGTCGTCTTTACCCATCGTTCTTTACGCCACAGGGGCGTTGGCGGCGCTCTGCATTGTTGATCGCTTATCCGTTAAGGGATTGAGATGTGAGCCCGCCGCTTTTCTGGTGGCGCGAATGATCAGGGTAAAGCTGCCCGCGATACATCTGCGGACAGCGTTCGTTTTCACCCCCACGACAGGATCATTTTCATGCTGTATGGCTATTCTGACGTAATTCTTAGTGGCACGCTGGTCACGCTGGAGCTGGCGCTGAGTTCCGTGGTGTTCGCGGTAATTCTTGGCTTGCTTGGCGCAGGCGCTAAATTGTCGCGCAATCGACCCTTATCGATAATCGCTGAAGGCTACACCACACTGATCCGTGGCGTACCTGATCTCGTTCTTATGCTGTTGATCTTCTACGGTTTACAGATCGCCCTTAACCAACTTACCGATGCGCTTGGCCTGGATCAGTTTAATATCGATCCGATGGTGGCCGGTATCATCACTCTTGGTTTTATCTATGGCGCTTACTTTACCGAAACTTTTCGTGGTGCTTTTTTGGCCGTGCCAAAAGGGCAGATTGAAGCGGCCACCGCATTCGGTTTTACCGGTTCGCAGGTGTTTCGCCGCATTTTGTTCCCGGCGATGATGCGCTACGCGCTACCTGGCATTGGCAATAACTGGCAGGTAATTTTGAAAGCGACGGCCCTGGTATCGTTGCTCGGTCTGGAGGATGTGGTAAAAGCCACGCAGCTGGCGGGCAAAAGCACCTGGCAGCCTTTCTATTTTGCGATTGTCGCGGGAGTCATTTATTTAGTTTTTACCACCTTGTCGAACGGTGTGTTGTGGTGGCTGAATCGCCGCTACACGGTAGGGGTTAAAAGGGCGGAGTTATGATTGATATTATTCAGGAATACTGGAAAGCGCTGCTCTGGACCGATGGGTATCGCTTTACCGGGGTGGCCATTACGCTGTGGCTGCTGATCCTTTCCGTCGTGATCGGCGGTTGCCTGGCAATACTGCTTGCCATTGCGCGCGTCTCTCCTAACCGCTGGATAAGTACGCCGGTTTGGTTATTCACGTATGTTTTTCGGGGTACACCGCTTTATGTGCAGCTACTGGTATTTTATTCCGGTATGTACACGCTGGAGATTGTGAAAGGAACAGAATTGCTGAACGCGTTTTTCCGCAGCGGACTGAACTGTACGCTGCTGGCCTTCACGCTGAATACCTGTGCTTATACCACCGAAATCTTCGCCGGAGCGATTCGTTCGGTGCCGCACGGAGAAATAGAAGCCGCGCGGGCTTACGGCTTCTCTACCTTTAAACTTTATCGCTGCATTATTTTGCCTTCGGCGCTGCGCACGGCATTACCGGCATACAGTAACGAAGTAATCCTGATGCTGCACTCTACGGCGCTGGCATTTACTGCTACGGTCCCGGACCTGTTAAAGATCGCGCGTGACATTAATTCGGCGACCTACCAGCCGTTTACCGCGTTTGGCATTGCCGCTGTGCTCTATTTAATTATCTCTTATGTGTTGATCAGTCTGTTCCGTCTGGCAGAGCGACGCTGGCTGGCGCACGTGAAACCCTCTTCATCGCATTGAGTAAGACTATGGCTGAAAATAAATTAAGCGTCACCGAATTGCACAAACGTTACGGTGAACATGAAGTGCTGAAAGGGGTCTCGTTGCAAGCTGATGCTGGCGATGTGATCAGCATTATTGGCTCGTCCGGTTCAGGGAAAAGTACTTTCTTACGCTGTATTAATTTCCTCGAAAAACCGAGTGAAGGCGTCATTGTGGTTAACAATGAGCAGATTGCGCTGGTACGCGATACCGATGGCCAGCTGAAAGTCGCAAACAAGGAGCATCTGCGTTCGTTACGTACCCGCCTGACTATGGTGTTTCAGCACTTCAATTTGTGGAGTCACATGACGGTGCTGGAAAACGTCATGGAAGCGCCGATCCAGGTGCTTGGGTTGAGCAAAGTAGAAGCGCGTGAACGTGCCATCAAATATCTCGACAAAGTGGGAATTGATGAGCGTGCACGCGCCAAATATCCGGTGCATCTTTCTGGCGGACAGCAACAGCGTGTATCGATTGCGCGTGCGCTGGCAATGGAGCCGGAAGTTTTGTTATTTGACGAACCCACTTCCGCACTCGATCCAGAATTAGTCGGTGAAGTGCTGCGCATCATGCAAAAGCTGGCGGAAGAGGGAAAAACCATGGTGGTGGTGACGCACGAGATGGAGTTTGCACGCCACGTTTCCAGCCATGTTATCTTCCTGCATCAGGGCAAGATTGAAGAGCAGGGGCCGCCCGCTGAGCTGTTTGGCAATCCGAAAAGCCCGCGCCTGCAACAGTTCCTGAAAGGCTCACTGAAGTAAAGCGTTCCCGCGTCATAGGGCGCGGGACTATTGCTCTTTTAGCAACCGCATCGCGGTGGCTTCATCGGTGACTAACCCCGATACCCAACCTCCGCGCAGCGCGCCATGAATGGCTGAATATTTTCGTTCGCCACCCGCAAAACCAATGATATTACGCAAGGTCTGACTTTCCAGCGTCACACTGGTCAGCAGCTCATCAGTTTCGCCGTAAACCCGCTCGCCTTGCTGATTAAAAAAGTGTCCAAGCATTTCACCGACCACGCCGCGTGCATTCAGCGCCTTAACCTGTTGATCGGTAATAAACCCTTCGGCATTTAACGGGCAGCCGGCGCGAACTTCGCCAATGCCTACAAAGGCGACATCAGCATCTAAGGCACGCTGCGTGACGCGCTGATAAACCTGATGCTGGCACCACATCGCTTTATCTTCAGGGCTGTCGGCATACAGTGGGGCTGGAATGAAGAAATATTTACCCTGCATTTTTTCCGACATCTTTAGCGGGACATCGTAGCGTGTACCCGAATCATCACGCGCAATGGCCCCTATCATCGACACGCAATGATGTTGTGGGCGTTCAACCCACGGTAACGCATCAATCATCGAACGCAGCGTTTTACCTGAACCGATACCAAACACCTGCGGCGCGGTTTCGTTGATAAACTGTGACATTACCTCTGCACCTTCCACCGCCAGCATTTGCTGTATAGCTTCATCGTTCAGATTGGCAGACGGCACTACGCGGCACAGTTGCAGGTCAAATTTTATCTGTACTTCACGTGCTAAGCGCAGACAGTGCGTCACTGGATGATCGATTTTTACACTGACCATGCCCATTGCCTGAGCACTTGAAATCAGTCGCTGTGCCACCTGACGTGATAATCCCAGCGCTTTAGCAATTTCTTGCTGTGTTACGCCTGCCACGTAATACATCCAGGCCGCACGTGCCGCCAACTCTTGTTTTCTCTCTTCCTTATTCATTGCGGCATCCCCTATTGAGTAAAACGCCATTCTATCCCCGAAAACGATCAAATCACTAATTGGGCAAAAGTCTTTAAGATGGGCAATTGCTTTAATTGTGACTCGCCTCGCAGATTATCCCCCTGCGTCACGTCTAACATAGCGCTAATCGGGCAAATGCCCCACTAACAGACAAATGTTTAATAGCGAGGCTCATGATGACCAAATCAGTGTGGATGCATATCGGCGCAGGTTCATTTCATCGCGCCCATCAGGCGTGGTATCTACACAAGCTGCTTGAGCAGGGCGACGACCGCTGGAGTATTGCGTTGGGGAACGTGCGCAACGATGCCACGCCATTACTCAATCATTTAGCCGCGCAAAATGGTGAATACACGCTGGAAACGGTGACGCCAGAGGGTGAGCGGGCCTATGAGATCATCACCTCGATTCGCAAAGTTTTGCCGTGGGACGACAACATTAGCGCCTTAGTGCAGCAGGGTGCGGATGAACAGACCCGCGTTATCGCCTTCACCGTGACCGAAGCGGGTTATTATCTGACGCCGGAATATGAGCTGGATTTACAGCAGAGCGACATCAAAGCCGATCTCAACGGGGAATTGCGGTCTATCTATGGCGCCTTAACGCGCATCCTTAAACAGCGTGTCGCCAACGGGGGCGCACCGGTAACGCTGCTTAATTGCGATAACCTGCGTCATAACGGCGAGCGTTTCCGTCACGGCTTTTTGGCTTTTCTCGCCGCGAAAGGGGAAAGCGCATTAGCTGACTGGGTGCGTGAAAATACTACATCGCCAAACACCATGGTTGACCGCATCACGCCGCGCCCAACGCCGGATGTTGCTGAGCGGGTAAAAGCGGCGACTGGCAAAGATGATGCTGTGCCGGTGATGGCCGAATCGTTTATTCAGTGGGTGATTGAGGATGATTTTATTGCCGGTCGGCCAGCGTTAGAAAAGGTTGGCGTTGAGTTAGTCGCCTCAGTGCTGCCGTGGGAAGAAGCAAAAATTCGCATCCTTAACGCGACGCACAGCGGCATTGCCTGGGCGGGCACGTTAATCGGCCTTAACTATATTGACGAAAGCACGCGCCAGAAAACTATTCACCAGCTGGCGTGGGAATATGTTTCAAAGGATGTGATTCCTTCTCTGTCGCCGAGCCCGCTCGACCTCGCTGAATACCGCGACGTTGTGCTGGCCCGCTTTAGCAATCCGTGGATCAAAGATACCAATCAGCGCGTAGCCGCCGATGGCATGTCGAAAATTCCAGGCATGGTGACGCCAACCTTGCGCGAATGCTATCAGCGCGGTGAAACCCCTGCTGCCAGCGCCGTATTACCCGCCTTATTTTTCCTGTTTTTACAGCGCTGGGTGCAGGGCGAATTACCTTACGAATATCAGGATGGCGTAATACGACCCGATGCAATCCGCCAGCTATTTACGGATACCGATCCGTTAAGCGCCTTTTTACGTGATGAAACGCTGTTTGGCGAGCTCACACGTTCAACCGAATTTCATGCCCTGATGGCGCGCACGGTAGTAGGGCTGGAAAAGTGGCTGGTACAGCCTGAACAGTCGCTGGTCGCGATATAAGGAGAAGCGTGATGTACCTCGGTATTGATATTGGTACTTCCGAGCTTAAAGCGCTCATCATCAACGAGCAGGGCGAGATCGTGGCGTCTGACCATGCCATCTTGCAGGTGCAGCGTCCCCATCCGCACTGGGCAGAGCAGGACCCCAACACGTGGTGGCTGGCCTGCAATCAGGTGGTGGCAAATTTACGTCAGCAGGCACCGGATGCCTGGTCTGCCATTAAGGCGATTGGCTTATCCGGGCAGATGCATGGCGCGGTATTGCTGAATGAGCAAGGCGAAGTGCTGCGTCCCTGCATTCTGTGGAATGACACGCGCAGCGCAGCGGAATGTGACTGGCTGCAAACACACCATCCCGAAATGATGCGCATCAGCGCCAATATGATCATGCCAGGCTTTACCGCGCCGAAATTGCGCTGGGTTGCACAGCATGAGCCTGAAATTTTTCAGCGTATTGCCAAAGTGCTGTTACCAAAAGATTACCTGCGCTGGCGGCTGAGTGGTCGCTACGTCAGCGAGCCGTCAGATGCTGCGGGAACGCTCTGGCTGGATGTGGCGCAGCGTGACTGGTCAGAAACGTTATTAGTTGCCACGGGGTTAAGCCGTGCGCAGATGCCGGAGTTGGTGGAAGGGAGCGCCATCAGCGCGACCATTCTGCCGCAACTTGCCAGCGAATGGGGGCTTTCCTCTGCGGTGATTATCGCGGGCGGCGGCGGTGATAACGCCACTTCAGCGGTCGGTGTCGGAGCGGTAGCTCCTGGCGATGCATTTATTTCACTCGGCACTTCCGGCGTGATTTTTGTGGTAAACGATCGCTTACAGGCCGATCCACAATCCGGCGTACACGCTTTTTGCCACGCTTTGCCGGGCCGCTGGCATCAAATGAGCGTCATGCTCAGCGCCGCCAGCTGTTTACGCTGGTTGTGCAACCTGTTGTCTGTCACCGAAAGTCAGCTAATGGATGAGATGGCGCAGCTTTCAGATGAGCAAAAGCAGCAGGCGCCCATTTTTCTGCCTTATCTGTCTGGCGAGCGCACGCCGCATAACGATCCGCATGCTTCCGGTTCGTTCTTCTGTTTACGCCATGAAACCCAACGCGCCGTGCTCGGTTATGCGGTGATAGAAGGCGTGGCGTTTGGTCTGGCGGACGGACTGGCGGTGCTGGGCGATGCGCGTCAGCAGATCCGTCAATGCAGCCTGACCGGCGGCGGCGCGCGTAGCACGCTGTGGGCGCAATTAATCGCCGATGTGCTGGCGCTGCCAATTGTTACGCACCCTGTCAGTGCATCTGGCGCGTTAGGCGCTGCACGCCTCGCCTGGCTGGCTGATGGCGGCCAGGAAGCGGAAGTGTGCCTTAAACCGCCGGTGCAGGCGCATTATCAACCCGATCTGTCGCGGAGTAAGGTGTTGCAACAACGTCTGACGCTTTTCCGTGCGCTTTACGCCCAACAACAGCAGGCCCGTAAGCTGCTGCCCTGATTAACGCTGTGACCTAACAGAAAGGATCATCGTGATGCAATCGAAAGAATACTGGTTTGGCTTGCCCAGACATCTGCTCTGGGGTTTTATCGCTATCGCCATTTTTATGGCAGGTGATGGTTTCGAGATGGCTTTCCTGTCACGCCATATTACCGATATGGGCTTTTCACCCGCGCAGTCGGCGGTCGTGTTTACCTTTTATGGCTTAGCGGCAGCGCTGGCGGCCTGGGCATCTGGGGTAGTAGCGGAACTGATCACGCCACAACGCGCAATGCTCATTGGTTTTGTGCTGTGGATTGTCATGCATGCGCTGTTTATGAGTCTGGGCCTTGGCATGCGCAATTATCCGCTGATGGTGCTGTTTTATGGGATTCGCGGGCTGGCTTATCCGTTATTTATTTACTCGTTCATGATGATGTTAGTGCAGGTGCTTCCGCGTGAGCGTCTGGCGGCGGCGACGGGCTGGTTTTGGGCGATGTATTCAGTAGGCATTGGCGTAGTTGGCAGCTATTTACCGAGCCTGATTATCCCGTCAATTGGCGAGACTGGCACCTTATGGCTGGCAATTGGTTGGGTGGCATGTGGCGGTATTCTGGCTATTTTCAGTCTGCGTAACGTGCCGGTTGATCGTTCGAGAGTGAACTTGCCTCTGCGCGAAAAGATGACCGAGATGTCGCGTGCTGTGACCATTCTGTTTACTAATCAGCACGTTTTCTATGCCTGTCTGATTCGCATTATTAACACGTTATCGCTGTTTGGTTTTGCCATCATTATGCCGCTGCTGTTTGTGGACCGCCTGGGCTTTACCATTTCGGAATGGTTGCAAATCTGGGCAGTGTTCTTTTTCGTCACCATTTTCACCAATATTTTTTGGGGCATTATGGGTGAGCATATTGGTTGGATCCGTCAGGTGCGCTGGTTTGGATGCCTGGGCATGGCGCTTTCCAGCCTGGCGTTTTATTACCTGCCCGTCTATGCCGGACATAATTTCTGGGTAGCGTTAATCCCGGCGGTGATGTTAGGTATTTTCGTTGCGGCCTTTGTGCCAATGACGGCTGTTTTTCCGACTCTGGAACCGCATCACAAAGGCGCGGCGGTATCGATTTACAACCTGTCGGCGGGAATGAGCAACTTTGTCGCACCTGCTATCGCTTCGGTGTTGTTACCGTTCTTCGATATTGTCGGCGTGGTATGGGCATATACCTTGCTGTATGTCTTTGCCGGCGTGCTGACTTTTATTATTAAAGTGCCGCAGCCGAATCAGGGGGAGCTGCGCGAAACGGCAAAATCGCCAGTGACATCGCAATAACGAGACTGGGGAGCGAGCGGCTCCCCGTTTCTTACCGTCACCTGCCTTCGTAAACCGATTTCACTGATTATTTTGGTTGCCTCATTAAGCGGTGAGCCAGAAAGTCGCCTGATATGCAGCCATCCGCATGTAGCGCTCTACGCATTTACGACATCTTGTAGTGCCTCCTGCAGATCAAACCAGCGGAAACCAAATCCCGACGCTTCCAGCCTTTTCGGCAACACATGCTGTCCACCCAGCACTAACGCTGATGATTCGCCCATCATCAGTTTAATCGCGCTGGCGGGCGTGCGCATAAAGGCCGGACGCTGCATCACATGGCCGAGCGTAGCGGCAAATTGTTCATTGCGCACCGCATAAGGTGCCACCATATTGAACGGGCCGCGCAAATCCTTATTATCCAGCAGCCAAAGAATGCCATTGACCATGTCATCAATGTGGATCCACGGCATATACTGCTTGCCGCTGCCAATTGGCCCACCATTTCCCAGCTTAAACGGCAGCTTCATTTTACTGATCGCGCCACCGTCTTTAGCCAATACCACACCGGTGCGGAGCAGACAGACACGGGTGCGATCGCTCTGCGCACTAAGCGCCAGCTGTTCCCAGCGCGCGCACAGGGTGTGTTGAAACTCATCATGACCCGGATCGTCCTCCGTCAATACCAGCTCCCCGGTATTACCATAAAAGCCGGTGGCTGAGCCAGAAATCAAAACGTTCGGGGGAGTAGCGGTGGCGTTAATCAGCGACGCGATGCGTTCAGTTAGCTGCCAACGGCTTTCGCACAGTTGCTGTTTGTGTACTTCGGTCCAGCGCTTGTCTGCGATGGGCTCACCCGCCAGGTTGATCACGGCATCAATACCGTTCAGGTTCTGTTGTTGCGCCAGCCCGGACCAAAAGGCGATACCGTCTCCCAGTTTTTCACGCGCATTCACAACATCACGCGTAACCACGCTGATTTGATGTCCAGTCTGCTGCAGACGAGGAATCAGATGGCGGCCAATTAATCCTGTGCCACCGGTAATCAAAATGTGCATGTTGTGACTCCTTATGACCCGTTAGCCTTCGAGCGGCCGCCGCCCAGGCTGTTTTTTACCTGGTAAACGCCTGAAAGATTATCGGCTTGCCGCAACCCGACATTCAGGGTGTGTGTTTTTCTGCTTTATTCAGCATAGAAGAGTAGCGTCAGAGCGGTGTGTGGCGTTTCGAGGTTTAGCGTGCAACGGGCAAACATCGGACCAGCAGAGCGTTGCCTTTGTAAATAAAAATCGGTAAACATGATGCAACCCTGATAGCCAATTGAGGTAGCAGATGAATTATCCGTCCATTACCCTGTGGTCTGATTCATCATTTTTTAGTCCTTACGCCATGTCGGTTTACGTTGCGCTAACGGAAAAAGGCATTCCTTTCAGTCTGAAACGCATCGATTTATCTCAGAATCAGCAATTCGCAGCGGATTACCGCGAGCTGTCATTAACCTGTCGCGTGCCCGCATTGCAGGTAGATGATCTGGTATTGTGTGAATCTTCTGCCATCAGTGAATATCTTGAAGAGCGTTTTCCTGCGCCTGAATTTGAGCGCCTGTATCCTCGTAATCTGGAGAAACGCGCCAGGGCACGTGAAATCCAGGCCTGGCTGCGTAGCGATTTTATGCCGATTCGTCAGGAGCGCCCGACCGAAGTATTGTTTGCAGCTGAACGCTTTGCTCCGCTGACAACGAAAGCGCAACAGGCAGCAGAAAAATTGATTGATGCCTGCCAGCGTTTGTTGCCAGAAGGACAGCAAAATCTGTTTGGAGAGTGGTCAATTGCGGATACCGATTTGGCTGTGATGTTAAATCGACTGGTATTGCATGGCGATACTCTGCCAGTAAAGCTTCAGCATTACGCTGAATTTCAATGGCAACGCGCCTCGGTACAGCTGTGGTTGGCTGAAAGCGGTAAAAATCGATAAAGATCGAGACTTGCTCCCGCTCACGGAAGTGATTACCTTACGCCACACGATGTCATTACGCGGCAAAACAGCGCATGCACCCAGGCATGCTAAACAGGAAAGGGTTACGGATGGTGGATCAAAAAGGCGACGACATTGAGTGGGTCGACATCGTTAACGAAGAAAACGAGGTCGTAGCACAGGCCACGCGGGCACAAATGCGTGCGCAATGCCTGCGTCATCGTGCCACCTACATCGTGGTACACGATGGCATGGGTAAAATTCTGGTTCAGCGTCGCACCGAGATTAAGGATTTCATGCCAGGCATGCTGGATGCGACAGCAGGCGGCGTGGTGCAGAGCGGCGAAGATCTGCTGGAATCAGCACGTCGTGAAGCGGAAGAGGAGCTGGGGATTGCCGCTGTGCCATTCGCGGAACATGGCAAATTCTATTTTGAAGATGAACATTGCCGCGTTTGGGGAAGTTTGTTCAGCTGTGTATCCCACGGCCCGTTTGCCATGCAGGAAGCCGAAGTTGACGAGATTTTCTGGATGACGGCAGATGAAATCACCGCGCGCTGTGATGAGTTTACCGACGATTCATTAAAGGCTTTGTCGCTGTGGATGAGTCGCAACGGCGAAAAATAGCACTGAACCGTTGGCAATAAGGCACGGCCTCGAAGTGCGAAGCGGCCGACAGAAAAATCACTGCTCTCACCGAAACGGACATCTGACCGGAAAGAGGGCAGTGACACCGGCCTGTCCTGTCACCCGGAGCCTGAAAGGTGACGGGATAAAACAAGGGTATGCGTTACCGCATACCCTTGTGATTACCGATGAAATTAACCTTCAGCCTGCTGAGACTGGATTGCGGTTAACGCAATGGTGTAGACGATGTCATCTACCAATGCGCCGCGTGACAAATCGTTGACCGGCTTGCGCATACCTTGCAACATGGGTCCGATGGAGATCAGATCGGCTGAACGTTGAACCGCTTTATAAGTGGTGTTGCCCGTATTGAGATCCGGGAAAATAAATACCGTAGCGCGACCCGCCACCGCAGAGTTTGGCGCTTTAGATTTCGCCACATCTTCCATAATTGCCGCGTCATACTGCAAGGGACCATCAATCACCAAATCAGGGCGTTTTTCCTGCGCGATACGCGTGGCTTCACGCACTTTTTCAACATCGCTACCGACACCCGAGGTACCGGTTGAGTAAGAGATCATGGCTACGCGCGGATCGATACCAAATGCCTGGGCAGAATCAGCGGACTGAATCGCAATCTCTGCCAGCTGTTCAGCGGTTGGATCCGGGTTAATGGCGCAGTCACCATAAACCAGAACTTGCTCCGGCAGCAGCATAAAAAACACAGAGGAGACCAGTGAACTGTTCGGTGCGGTTTTGATCAGCTGCAACGGTGGACGAATGGTATTGGCGGTAGTATGAACCGCACCGGAGACCAGCCCGTCGACTTCGCCGCTTTCCAGCATCATCGTGCCAAGCACCACGTTATCTTCCAGCTGTTCCTGGGCAACCACTTCGGTCATGCCTTTGTTCTTACGCAGCTCAACCAGGCGCGGAACATAGTTTTCACGCACAACGGTCGGATCGATAATTTCAATACCTTTGCCCAGCTCTACGCCTTGCGCCGCCGCAACGCGTTGAATCTCGTCTGGATTACCCAACAGCACACAGGTAGCAATGCCGCGCTCGGCGCAAACTGACGCTGCTTTAACGGTGCGCGGCTCGTCACCCTCTGGCAAGACGATACGTTTACCGGCATTGCGCGCCAGCTCGGTCAGCTGATAACGGAACGCGGGTGGCGACAGACGGCGGCTACGTTCGGAGGTGGCGGTCAGTGATTCAACCCAGTCAGCATTGATAAAGCTGGCTACATACTCCTGCACTTTTTCAATACGCTGGGTATCGTCGGCAGGCACTTCCAGATTGAAACTTTGCAGACTAAGCGAGGTTTGCCAGGTATTGGTTTTTACCATGAAGATGGGCAGGCCCGTCTGGAAAGCACGCTCGCAAAGCTTAGCGATGCGCGGATCGATTTCATAGTTACCGGTCAACAGAATGGCACCAATTTCCACGCCATTCATCGCAGCCAGGCAAGCGGCAACCAGCACATCCGGGCGATCGGCTGATGTTACCAGCAGCGAACCGGGGCGGAAATGTTCCAGCATATGTGGCAGGCTACGTGCGCAAAATGTCACTGACTTAACCCGGCGCGTCTGAATATCCCCTTCGTTGATAATACGTGCATTCAGATGGCGACACATATCGATTGCACGTGTCGCTATCAGTTCGAAGCTCCACGGTATACAACCTAGCACCGGCAGCGGACTGTCGGAAAACAGCTGGTTAGGATCGATATTCGCAATACTGGCTTTTGAGGAATCATCAAAAATTTCGGAGAGATCGGGGCGGGTGCGGCCTTGTTCATCAACCGGTGCATTAAGTTTATTAATGATAACGCCGGTAATGTTTTTATTCTTTCTGCCACCGAAGCTGCTTTGGGTTAATTCAATACGTTCTTTTAGCTGCTCGGTAGAATCATTACCCAGCGCCATCACAAAGACAATTTCCGCATTCAGCGTTTTGGCAATTTCATAGTTAAGCGCGGTCGCAAACTGATGTTTACGCGTCGGTACTAAGCCTTCAACTAATACCACTTCAGCATCCTGCGAGCTGGCGTGATAGCGCGCAATAATTTCTTCCATTAATACGTCTTGCTGATTAGCGCCGAGCAGGGATTCGACGCGTGTCATCTGCAAGGGTTCTGCGGCAGGAATGGACGAGTTTTTGCGGATGATGGTGGTGGTTTGATCGGGCGTATCACCGCCGGTGCGTGGCTGTGCAATGGGTTTGAATACGCTGAGGCGAACGCCTTTGCGCTCCATCGCACGAATAACGCCGAGGCTGACGCTGGTCAGGCCGACGCTGGTGCCGGTCGGAATGAGCATAATTGTACGTGACACGTTTGAACCTCTCTGGTGTTGCGGGGTGTCAAAAACCACGCCGTCAGCCTGCGCTGACGGAGAAAAAGGATTAAGCGGTCAGACGCGCGGCGTCCTGGGCGATAACTAACTCTTCGTTGGTTGGGATCACCAGCGCTGGGCGAGTACCTTCTTTATTAATGTAACCTGACTGACCGAAACGCGCCGCCAGATTGCGTTCGTGATCGATGTCAAAGCCCAATAGTCCCAGCTTTTTCAGCGTCAGTTCGCGTACCATCGCCGCATTCTCACCGATACCACCGGTGAACACGACGGCATCCAGGCGGCCTTCCATCAGCGCGGTATAGCTGCCGATGTATTTGGCCAGACGATGACAGAACACGTCCATTGCGCGTTTGGCATCTTCTTTGGTTTCATAATTATCTTCAACGTAGCGGCAATCGCTGGTGATTTCTGTCAGGCCAAGCAGTCCCGACTCTTTGGTCAGCAGCTTATTGATGGCGTCAACGCTCATTCCCAGCGTGTCGTGCAGGAAGAAGATAATCGCGGGATCAATATCGCCACTGCGTGTACCCATCACCAGACCCTCAAGCGGCGTCAGGCCCATTGAAGTATCAACGCATACGCCATTACGGATGGCAGACACAGAACCGCCGTTGCCTAAATGGCAGGTAATAATATTTAGCTCTTCAAGGGGCTTGTTGAGCATTTTGGCCGCTTCGTGAGTGACATAGAAGTGGCTGGTGCCATGGGCGCCGTAGCGACGTACGCCATGTTCTTTGTAAAGTCTGTACGGTAGCGCATACAGATATGACTCTTCAGGCATAGTCTGATGGAAAGCCGTGTCAAATACCGCGACATTCTTATCAGACAGATGCGGAAAGTTTTTCATTGCCTCGTCAATACCGATAAGGTGCGCGGGATTGTGCAGCGGGGCAAAGGAAGAGGCATCTTTAATGCTCTGAATAACGTCTTCAGTGATAATTACCGACTGAGTCAGTTTTTCACCACCATGAACAATACGGTGGCCGATTGCAGCGATTTGTACCGAAAGCTCTGGTTTTTGTGCCAGAATGGTTTTAACAATGAAGTTGAGTGCTTCGCTATGCGCAGCGCCAGCGCCTAAAGGCGCTTCCTGTTTCTGACCATCCAGCTTCCATTTAATACGTGCTTCAGGTAAGTGGAAACATTCTGCAAGCCCGGAGAGGAATTCGTCACCGCTGGCAGGATTCAGGATGGCAAACTTTAGGGATGAGCTGCCGCAGTTCAGAACCAGTACTAACTTACTCGACATGGAAGTACCTATTGGTTAAAGGTGGCTAAAAAAACGCAATCAGACTAACAGGGTAGCCCATGAAAGCTGGTAAATTAATGACAAGCATCATGTGCCAGTCAAAACGATGATTTTATGCAAAGGTTTTTAGTAATTTTACGCAAAAATTTGAATTTCTCTGGCTAAAACATGCCCTGGCTCATTGCCGAAGGCACGCATCGCTGCTTTAACAGGGTTAAAACGACGCCAGAATAGCTGGGGTCACCTTTAAAGACAAAAGTTTTTGAAGAATGTCACGTAAAGTTGTGTAGTTATAACTATCTTTTAAGTTTTGTAGTATTAGTTGAGGGTCAGCCATGGCGAATGAATCTGGCAATACCGGCTGGTTCCGCATGTTCCAGTGCGGACAGCACTATATGAAGACCTGGCCAAGTGACAAACGCCTTGCGCCCATTTTTCCTGAAAATCGCGTCTCGACGGCTACCCGTTTCGCGATTCGTTTTATGCCGCCGCTGGCGGTGTTTACGCTGAGCTGGCAAATTGCGTTGGGCGGCCATCTCGGCCCGGCTGTTGCTACCGCATTATTTGCCTGTAGCCTGCCAATGCAAGGCTTGTGGTGGTTAGGTAAGCGCTCCATAACGCCATTACCCCCCACGCTGCTGAACTGGTTCCATGAAGTTCGCGCCAGGCTGGAAGAAGCGGGACAGGCCATTGCGCCCGTTGAAGGCAAACCCACTTATCAGGCGCTGGCCGATGTGTTAAAGCGTGCCTTTAAACAACTTGATCGCACTTTCCTTGACGATCTTTAATCCATTAAGATCGCTGCACAGATAAGAATTTGCGCGGATCCTGCGGTCAAATCAAAGAAAAGCGATGCGGAGATACCCGCGTCGCTAACCTTGTGTAATCATTTCTCTGTCATATAAAACTTAAGCGGTTTAGCTGGCCCAGGAGTAAATGATGGAAATGACCCACGCACAACGACTCATTCTTACCAATCAATACAAGATAATGGCGATGCTGGAGCCGGAAAATGCCGAACGTTTCCGCCGCTACCAAACTATCATCGAACGCGGTTATGGTTTGCAGATGCGTGAGTTGGATAAAGACTTTGGTGAGCTTAGCGAGGTTACCTGCCGCACGCTGATTGACATTATGGAAATGCACCACGCACTGCAAGTTTCCTGGTCAAATCTTAAAGAAAAAGGCCAGCTTGAGGCGCGCCGTCTGGCCTTTCTCGGCTTTGATGCGGCCACCGAAGCACCTTATCTTAGCTATATTCGCTTTATGGTGAACAGTGAAGGGCGCTACACCCAGTTTGATTCAGGTACGCACGGCTTCAATGCGCAAACCCCAATGTGGGAAAAATACCAACGCATGCTGGCATTGTGGCAGACTTGTCCGCGTCAATACCATTTAAGCGCGAATGAAATTGCGCAAGTGATTAACGCCTGATGAGGAGTGACGTGTGACGTACAGCGGTTTTTTATTTGATTTAGATGGCACATTAGTGGATTCGTTGCCCGCAGTAGAACGGGCGTGGAGTTACTGGGGAGCACGGCATAACATTGCACCCGATGAAATTCTGAGCTTTATTCATGGTAAGCAGGCGATCACTTCGCTGCGTCATTTTATGGCGGGGCAGTCTGAAGAGGCCATTCAGGCAGAGTTTTTAGCGTTGGAAAAAACGGAAGCGGAAGACACCGAGGGTGTGCGGGCGTTGCCGGGAGCGAAAGCCTTACTGTCTCAGCTGGATGAACTGCAGATCCCCTGGGCAATTGTAACGTCCGGTTCTGTACCGGTCGCACATGCACGCCATAAAGCCGCTGGGTTACCGCAACCTTCTGTATTCATCACTGCTGAGCAAGTATTGAAGGGGAAGCCAGAGCCTGATCCTTATCTTTTAGGGGCGAAAAAGTTAGGTTTAGCCCCTGGCGCTTGCGTCGTGGTAGAAGATGCGCCGGCGGGAATTCTGTCGGGTCTGAACGCGGGCTGTGCTGTCATTGCGACGAATGCGCCAGTAGATACGCCGCGTCTCAATGAAGTGACTATTCAGCTTACTTCGTTAGCGTCGTTGCACATCACTAAACTGGCTGACGGGCAATTTACGTTGAATGTCCGGAACTAAAGGGCGGCGAAAGCCGCTTTTTACAGCGGCGTATCCTGAGAAATTTCATCCAGTGACAGATTAAAGCTGGGAATAAACACCGTCACAAAATAATCCATTTCCGGCGAGCGTCGCTGTGCCAGGGTTTTTTCCAGCCGTGCTTTTGCCAGCAAAAATTCATTATTCCCTGCGGATAACTCCTCAAGACATTTCACATATGCACAGAGCGCATCGGCTTGCTTCACGACCGATTGCTCTTCTTCGCTATGCAGATGCTCATCAATCAACGGGCGATAGACGTCCTGCAATTCGGCAGGCAACATTTCTATTAGCTTCTGCTGAGCGATTTTCTCAATTTTTTTATATTCATGCGCGATTTGCGCGTTGTAATACTTTACCGGTGTGGGTAAATCCCCGGTCAAGACTTCACTTGCGTCATGATAAAGCGCCAGCATCGCGATGTGATCGGCGTTGAGATCGCCATCAAATTTTTTATTTTTGATGACGGCTAAAGCGTGTGCAACCATCGCCACTTGCAGGCTATGCTCGGAGACATTTTCAGTGCGCACGTTGCGCATCAGCGGCCAGCGGTTAATAAGTTTGAGCCGGGAAAGGTGGGCAAAAAAATGGCTTTGAGTCATAGTGGTCCCTGTTTGCAGGCAGGGGAGAGGCGAACCCTCCCCGAAATACCAACAGTATACGCGGGCGTGATTACTGACGGTAGCCTTGCAGGAAACGGCCAAATTTATTGATCGCCATCTCCAGGTCGTCAACGCGTGGCAGCGTGACAATGCGCAGATGATCCGGCCAGGGCCAGTTGAAAGCCGTGCCCTGTACCAGCAACACTTTTTCCTGCAGCAGGAAGTCCAGCACCATTTTCTGATCGTCGAAAATGTTAAATTTTTTGGCGTCTATACGTGGAAACATATAAAGCGCGCCCTGCGGCTTCACGCAGCTCACGCCGGGAATATCATTAATTAGTTCCCAGGCTCGCTGACGTTGCTCGTATAAGCGTCCACCCGGAACAATAAATTCACTGATACTTTGATACCCACCCAGTGCGGTCTGAATGGCATGCTGTGCAGGAACATTGGCACACAAACGCATAGAAGCGAGCATTTCCAGCCCTTCGATGTACCCTTTGGCGTGCTTCTTCGGACCGTTTAACACCATCCATCCCTGACGGAAACCCGCCACGCGATAGGTTTTAGACAAGCCGTTAAAGGTTACGGTAAGAAGATCGGGCGCGAGCGCAGCGATGGAATGGTGTTGCGCTTCGTCGTAAAGGATTTTGTCGTAAATCTCATCGGCAAAAATAATCAGATTATGCTGACGCGCGATCTCGACCACTTCCAGCAGTAATTCTTTACTATAAACCGCGCCGGTTGGGTTATTCGGGTTAATAATCACGATACCGCGCGTGCGCGGCGTGATTTTGCTGCGGATGTCATTCAGGTCGGGAAACCAGTCTGCCGATTCATCACACAGGTAATGCACCGCCTTGCCGCTTGATAGCGAAACGGCTGCCGTCCACAAAGGATAATCAGGCGCAGGAACCAGCATTTCATCACCGCTATTAAGCAATGCCTGCATCGCCTGAACAATTAGTTCAGAAACGCCGTTGCCGATATAGATATCTTCAACCGTTACGTCACGCATATCACGCGCCTGGTAATACTGCATGATTGCTTTACGCGCTGAATAGAGCCCCCTGGAATCACAGTAGCCTTGTGCGCCAGGTAAGTTGCGAATGACATCGACAAGAATTTCATCGGGCGCCTCAAAGCCAAATGGCGCTGGATTGCCAATATTCAACTTAAGGACTTTATTACCTTCTTCTTCGAGACGTTTAGCCTCTTTTAACACCGGACCGCGAATGTCATAGCAAACATTTTCCAGCTTTCCGGATTTATCAATTTGAAAAGTCATCGTTATCGCCTTTATGGGCAGAATCCTTTTACCTGCCACAGAAATCAAACCAGCACAATGTACTCTTCTGATGAACACAAAAGAAGGGCGCTTATTGGTTTTGGCGTGTTAAGCATTTTTTTGGACCCGGCACGGTGGAAAAAATATACATTTAGCTTTAAATCAGCTACACAAACCGAATAAATAATAGTTTGTAATATTTTTGACTGGATCAGAAGGGAAAGGCTGGAAAGCCGACAATCCAGACAGTTAACTGCAAGGGCATTGCGCTGTTTTACACATTAGAGAGTGAAATAAAATAAGCGCCAGACGAAATAGTTAAACGATATTGCATTGATGGCCGTTTTTTACACACAGGGGAGCTGCAATGCTTAAGTATTAATAAATATACCTGATAAACATTGTCGTTAGCGCAAAATCCAGCCGGATCACTCTACCCTTCTAAAAGCCCCGTAGAGCCTGCATGAAGTGCATTTCAGGCACATTTTACCGCTTCGCTTATACATTTTATAAACAGGAGTGCTAAAAATGAGCCGGAGGTGTGGCAGGATGTGCTCAAAATGGCCTGTGGTCAAAATTTACAGTGCTTTTCACAAAATCATTTCCATTTTGAAGCTAAAAATGATTAAGTATAATTTATTATTTGGCGCCTTTATTCACCAAGCGTCATGAGAATGCGAAGCCCTTTTTTGTCCCGCAGTGTGTGTTTTGGCGGGAGTTTAGACAACTACGCAGCTTACTGCATTTGCGCACCCAGCGCCTTCGACTCAGAAGTTGTATCTGTCTATACGACGTCGTTTTATCCCATCAAGCGGGATAAATTTCGTCTGTATCCGTTTCAAAAAATTTTATGCCAGCCTTCACACAGGGTTGCATTAAGCACTATTACCGCTTATCTCTTTGATAAGCCATGTAATAACACCAGGGAAGTAATTCGTAAAAATCTTATAAGTGAAGAAAAAACATGACTAATGCAAATCGTCCGATACTTAATCTCGACCTCGATCTGCTGAGAACTTTCGTTGCCGTTGCAGATTTGAATACTTTTGCGGCCGCGGCTGCAGCAGTCTGCCGAACCCAGTCAGCAGTCAGTCAGCAAATGCAACGTCTGGAGCAATTGGTAGGTAAAGAGCTTTTTGCCAGACATGGACGTAATAAACTGCTAACCGAACACGGCATTCAGCTTCTGGGTTACGCCAGAAAAATCCTCCGCTTCAATGATGAAGCCTGTACTTCATTGATGTATAGCAATATTCAGGGCGTCCTGACGATTGGTGCATCTGATGATACTTCAGACACCATTCTGCCGTTTTTACTAAACCGCGTGACATCGGTTTATCCAAAACTCGCGATTGATGTCCGCGTGAAGCGTAATCCATTCATGATGGAAATGCTGAACCAGGGCGAAGTGGATCTGGTCATCACGACTTCCAGCCCAGGGAATTTTACTTACCAGGTTCTGCGTACTTCGCCGACTTTATGGTATTGCGCCGCTGATTATATTTTCCAGCGTGGTGAAGCTATTCCACTGGTCCTGCTGGATGAGCCAAGCCCGTATCGTGATATGGCCATTGACCATCTCAACGAAGCGGGTATCCCATGGCGCATTTCTTACGTTGCTTCAACATTAGCCGCAGTACGTGCAGCGGTTAAAGCGGGACTGGGTGTAACGGCGCGTCCGGTTGAAATGATGAGCCCGGAACTGCGTGTAATGGGCGCAGCTGAAGGCCTGCCTGTGCTACCAGATACGCAATATCTGCTGTGCCGTAACCCGGACAGCGATAATGAATTGGCATTAGCCATTTTTAACGCGATGCAATCTACTAACGATCCTTACAATCTCAGCGCGAATCCAGACGGTACATTTCTGCTGGATGACGAAGAGTAACCCTGTAGGCCGTTAATACCTTCGCTGCTTTTTGCATCACCGTAAAAAAGCCCAAAATAAGCCTCTTGTTCTTCAGATGGAATAAGAGGCTTATTTTATGAGCTTTAACCTGCTTCATACGTACTGCCATCCCCCGTCAAAAAACTGCCAGTAATTTCAAAATGAAATTATTTTCGGTTTTATCGTCGAATGAAATCCTTCAGCCGAAAAATTGAAAAACTTATTTCGAAAGTGTTTTTGGATTGGTGATTTTTAGCGCGAAAAGGACAGAACTGTGTTCTGGATCAAAAAAATACCCCTGCGAAGGGGAAGGAAAACCCTGTGAATCCTGTCAAAATATGTTTGTTAAATGCACGATTCATGCGTGTGGATACCGCTACACTAAAATTAACCTTACAGACTGAAGCGATTTAGCTGACGTGAGAAGCATCATATGTTAATAATATGATGCAGGTGTAAAATAAAGTTTGGATACTTTTGTCAAAGTTGACAAAAGGTTATAGAAAGGAGTAAAAAACCCCATAAAATTGCTGCTTATTTAAATAATAACAGCAAAGTTTATAAGGTTTTTTCATCCTTCCCTTGAATCGATGTGGTGAGTCTGCTGCCAGAACTCGTGCAGGATGCCAACGCCACTTTTGATGAGTAAGCAAAGAGTATGTCTACAACCACCGAAATCATCGCTCATCATTGGGCGTTTATCGTATTTATTGTCATCGCATTCGGCCTTTGTGCCTTTATGTTGACCGGAGGATGGCTGTTAGGCGGCAGAGCACGCGCCCGCTATAAAGACACGCCGTTTGAGTCTGGTATTGAATCCGTTGGTGATACCCATCTCCGCCTTTCGGCAAAATTTTATCTGGTTGCGATGTTTTTCGTGATTTTCGACGTCGAAGCCCTCTTTTTATACGCATGGGCGACTTCAATCCGTGAAAGCGGTTGGGTTGGCTTTGTGGAAGCCGCAATTTTCATTTTGGTGCTCCTGGCGGGCTTGGTCTATCTGGTGCGCATTGGTGCGTTGGATTGGGCTCCTGCACGTCGCCGCATCGTGGTTAAGACCAACACGATCAGCCACACCAATCCTCACAAGCAGTAAAAGAGAGGCAATAAGATGGACTATACGCTCACCCGCATAGACCCAAACGGCGGTGATAACGACCGTTATCCTCTGCAAAAGCAGGAAATCGTCAGCGATCCGCTGGAGCAGCACGTTCATCGCAGCGTTTATATGGGCAAGCTCGAAAATGCCCTGCACGATATGGTGAACTGGGGACGTAAAAATTCCCTTTGGCCGTACAACTTTGGGCTTTCCTGTTGTTACGTTGAGATGACCACGTCTTTTACTGCGGTGCATGACGTGGCGCGTTTTGGCGCAGAAGTTATGCGTGCCTCTCCACGTCAGGCCGATTTCATGGTGATCGCCGGTACGCCGTTTACCAAAATGGCCCCGGTTATTCAGCGTCTGTATGACCAAATGCTGGAACCGAAATGGGTGATTTCTATGGGAGCCTGCGCGAACTCGGGCGGCATGTACGACATCTACTCCGTGGTTCAGGGCGTTGATAAATTCCTGCCGGTAGATGTGTACATTCCAGGTTGCCCGCCACGTCCAGAAGCTTATATGCAGGCGCTGTTGCTGCTGCAAGAATCGATCGGTAAAGAGCGCCGTCCACTTTCCTGGGTTGTTGGTGATCAGGGCGTGTATCGCGCCAATATGCAGTCTGAGCGCGAGAGAAAGCGCGGCGAGCGTATTGCGGTTACCAATCTGCGCACACCAGACGAAGTTTAAGCTAACCGTATATGGATGGATTTAGCGCCCGCAGCATAACATCAGAATTTAATGCACGGCCCCATCCTGACGCCTTCATTTGAGCGCCTGATTACAGGCCGGAATGGTGAGTAACGTATGACAGATTTGACCACGCAAGATCTCGCTCAGCCAGCATGGCAAACCCGGGACCATCTGGATGATCCGGTGATCGGCGAGCTGCGTAATCGTTTTGGACCAGATGCTTTTACCGTTCAGGCTACCCGTACCGGCATTCCGGTTGTTTGGGTAAAGCGTGAACAGCTACTGGAAATCACTGAATTCCTGCGTAAATTAGCCAGGCCTTACGTCATGTTATATGACTTACATGGTATGGATGAGCGTTTACGTACCCACCGCGCAGGGTTACCTGCCGCGGATTTTTCCGTTTTTTATCATCTGCTGTCGATTGAACGTAATCGCGACATCATGCTCAAGGTCGCTTTATCTGAAAACGACATGCACGTGCCGACCATCACAAAACTTTTCGCCAACGCAAACTGGTATGAGCGCGAAACGTGGGAGATGTTTGGTATCACGTTTGATGGGCACCCACACCTGACGCGCATCATGATGCCGCCGACATGGGAAGGCCACCCGCTGCGTAAAGATTACCCTGCGCGTGCAACCGAATTTGATCCCTTCACGTTGACGAAACAGAAGGAAGATCTGGAGATGGAGGCGCTGACCTTCAAGCCAGAAGAGTGGGGCATGAAGCGCGGCACCGCCAGCGAAGACTTCATGTTCCTCAACCTTGGCCCTAACCACCCTTCAGCGCATGGTGCTTTCCGCATCATTTTGCAGCTGGATGGTGAAGAGATCGTCGACTGCGTACCCGATGTGGGCTATCACCATCGCGGTGCAGAGAAGATGGGCGAGCGCCAGTCATGGCACAGCTACATTCCCTATACCGATCGTATTGAATACCTCGGCGGCTGCGTTAATGAAATGCCTTACGTGCTGGCGGTTGAAAAGCTGGCTGGCATTGTGGTGCCGGATCGCGTCGACGTTATTCGCGTGATGCTGTCTGAACTGTTCCGCATTAGCAGTCACCTGCTGTATATCTCCACCTTTATTCAGGACGTTGGCGCCATGACGCCAGTGTTCTTTGCCTTTACCGATCGGCAAAAAATTTATGATGTTGTGGAAGCGATCACCGGCTTCCGTATGCATCCGGCATGGTTCCGTATTGGCGGTGTCGCGCACGATCTGCCGAAAGGCTGGGAGCGTTTGCTGCGTGACTTCCTCGACTGGATGCCGAAGCGTCTGAAGGAATATGACAAAGCCGCGTTACGTAACTCCGTGTTAATGGGCCGCTCGCAGGGCGTTGCTGCTTACAATATGGAAGAAGCGCTGGCGTGGGGAACGACTGGCGCGGGCCTGCGTGCCACCGGTCTCGATTTTGACGTGCGCAAATGGCGCCCCTATTCAGGCTACGAAAATTTCGACTTTGAAATCCCGGTAGGTGCAGGCATCAGCGATGCTTACACCCGGGTACAGCTAAAAATGGAAGAGATGTGGCAATCGCTGCGCATTCTGGAGCAATGTCTGAAAAACATGCCGGAAGGTCCGTTCAAAGCGGATCATCCGCTGACCACGCCGCCACCGAAAGAGCGTACGCTGCAACACATTGAAACCTTGATCTCGCACTTTCTGCAGGTTTCCTGGGGGCCGGTAATGCCAGCCAATGAATCCTTCCAGATGATCGAGGCGACCAAAGGAATCAACAGTTACTACCTGACCAGCGATGGCAGCACCATGAGCTACCGCACCCGTGTGCGTACGCCGAGCTTCCCGCATCTGCAGCAGATCCCATCGGTGATCCGCGGCAGCTTGGTATCCGATCTGATCGTATATCTCGGTAGTATCGATTTTGTTATGTCAGACGTGGACCGCTAATTATGCACGATCAATACATTGCCGTTAAAACGATCGACCCAAACGAGGTCTTCGTGCTAAGCGCGGAAGAGCATCACGCCATTGAGCACGAAAAACATCATTACGAAGATGCGCGCGCAGCGTCTATTGAAGCGCTGAAGATCGTGCAGAAGCAGCGCGGATGGGTGCCGGACGGCGCTATTCACGCCATTGCAAAAGTTTTGGGTATTCCTGCCAGTGATGTAGAAGGCGTGGCGACATTTTATAGCCAGATTTTCCGCCAGCCGGTTGGTCGCCATGTGATTCGCTATTGCGACAGCGTGGTATGCCACATTACCGGTTATCAGGGGATTCAGGCCGCGCTGGAGCAGAACCTGAATATCAAACCGGGACAAACTACCGCAGATGGTCGCTTCACGCTGCTGCCAACCTGCTGTCTGGGCAATTGCGATAAAGGGCCGACCATGATGGTGGATGAAGATACCCACGTCCACCTGACGCCGGAATCTATCGCCTCGTTACTGGAGCAGTATCAATGACAATGAAACAGATCATTCGTACTGCTGAAACTCATCCCCTGACCTGGCGCATGCGCGACGATAAGCAGCCGGTGTGGTTTGATGAATATCGCAGCAAAAACGGTTACGCCGGTGCTGAAAAAGCGCTAAACGGTATGGCGCCTGATGAAATCGTGGCGCTGGTCAAAGATTCAGGGCTGAAAGGGCGTGGCGGCGCAGGCTTCTCCACGGGCCTGAAATGGAGCCTGATGCCAAAAGATGAATCCATGAACATCCGTTACCTGCTGTGTAACGCCGATGAAATGGAGCCAGGCACCTACAAAGACCGCCTATTGATGGAGCAAATGCCACACCAGTTAGTGGAAGGGATGTTAATCAGTGCATTCGCGCTGAAAGCCTATCGCGGCTATATCTTTCTGCGTGGCGAATATATTGAAGCCGCAGTGCATCTACGCCGCGCGATTGCTGAAGCCACTGAAGCCGGTTTCCTGGGCAAAAATATTCTCGGTACTGGCTTTGATTTTGAGCTGATTGTGCATACCGGTGCAGGGCGTTATATCTGCGGGGAAGAAACGGCACTGATTAACTCTCTGGAGGGGCGTCGGGCCAACCCACGTTCTAAGCCGCCTTTTCCGGCAAGCGCCGGTGCCTGGGGTAAACCTACCTGCGTCAACAACGTGGAAACGTTATCAAACGTGCCCGCTATCCTCGCTAACGGCGTGGAGTGGTATAAAGGTCTTTCAAAAAGCGATGATGCCGGCACCAAAATGATGGGCTTTTCGGGACGGGTCAAAAACCCTGGCGTCTGGGAGCTTCCTTTTGGCATTACTGCACGAGAAATTCTCGAAGATTATGCGGGGGGTATGCGGGATGGTCTGCGCTTCAAAGCCTGGCAGCCGGGCGGCGCGGGAACAGACTTCCTGACCGATGAGCACCTCGATCTGCCGATGGAATTTGCCAGTATTGGTAAAGCAGGCAGCCGTTTGGGTACCGCGCTGGCGATGGCGGTTGATCATGAGATCAATATGGTGTCGCTGGTACGTAACCTGGAAGAGTTCTTCGCACGCGAATCGTGCGGCTGGTGTACGCCGTGCCGCGATGGTTTGCCGTGGAGCGTGAAGATCTTGCGTGCGCTGGAGCAAAAGCAGGGCCAGCCAGGGGATATTGAAACCTTGCAGCAGCTTTGCCGCCAGCTTGGCCCAGGTAAAACCTTTTGCGCACATGCGCCAGGTGCCGTCGAGCCGCTGCAAAGCGCGATCAAATATTTCCGTGAAGAGTTTGAAGCCGGCATAGCGCCGCAGGTATTTGGCAATGCCCGTTCGATAGGCGGTATTCAGCCAAACCTGCTGAAAGCGCGCTGGTAATCCACCGCAGCATACGGAAACGGGCCTTGCGCCGCTGTCCCTGACGTGGTCAGGGTCAGGAATATGATTAACGCTCGTGTCCAACGAGCCTTACGGAAGCATGTTCACTATGGCTACAATCCATGTAGACGGTAAAGAATATGATGTGAACGGAGCGGACAACCTGTTGCAGGCGTGTCTTTCTCTGGGCCTTGATATTCCTTATTTTTGCTGGCATCCAGCGCTGGGAAGCGTTGGGGCCTGCCGCCAGTGTGCGGTGAAGCAATTCCAGAATGCCGAAGATACCCGCGGCCGTCTTGTCATGTCCTGCATGACACCGGCTTCTGACGGCACGTTTATTTCTATTGATGATGGCGAAGCCAAAGAGTTTCGTGAAAGTGTGGTTGAGTGGTTGATGACCAACCATCCGCATGATTGTCCGGTCTGTGAAGAGGGCGGTAACTGCCATCTTCAGGACATGACCGTCATGACCGGCCACAGCTTCCGTCGTTATCGCTTCACTAAACGTACCCACCGTAATCAGGATCTCGGCCCGTTCATTTCTCATGAAATGAACCGCTGTATCGCCTGTTATCGCTGCGTGCGTTATTACAAAGATTACGCAGACGGCACCGATCTCGGTGTGTATGGCGCCCATGACAACGTTTATTTTGGTCGCCCAGAAGACGGCACGCTAGAAAGCGAGTTCTCCGGCAATCTGGTCGAAATCTGCCCAACGGGTGTCTTTACCGATAAAACGCATTCAGAACGCTACAACCGTAAATGGGACATGCAGTTTGCGCCAAGCATTTGCCAGCAATGCAGCGTTGGCTGTAACACCAGCCCAGGCGAGCGTTATGGTGAACTGCGTCGTATTGAAAACCGCTATAACGGCACCGTAAACCATTACTTCCTCTGTGACCGGGGTCGCTTTGGTTATGGTTATGTCAATCTTAAAGATCGTCCACGTCATCCGGCGCTGCTGCGCGGCAATGACTGGGTCATGCTCAATGCAGAGCAAGCGGTAAACGCAGGCGCCGATGTATTGCGTCAGGCGAAGAAAGTCATTGGTATCGGTTCGCCGCGTGCCAGCATTGAAAGCAACTTCGCGCTGCGTGAACTGGTTGGGGCAGAGAATTTCTCTACGGGTATGCCAGCAGGTGAGCAGGCTCGCCTTGAACTGATGCTGAAAGTGCTGCAAGAAGGTGGAATCTACACGCCTTCACTACGTGAAATGGAAAGCTATGATGCGGTGCTGGTGCTGGGGGAAGATTTAACCCAGGTTGGCGCACGTGTCGCGCTGTCCGTTCGTCAGGCGGTAAAAGGTAAAGCACGTGAAATGGCTGCCGCGCAAAAAGTAGCCGACTGGCAAATCGCCGCCATTATGAATATCGGTCAACATGCTAAACATCCGCTGTTTGTCACTAACGTCGATGAAACCCGCCTTGATGATATTGCTGCCTGGAGCTACCGCGCACCGGTTGAAGATCAGGCTCGTCTGGGCTTCGCGATTGCCAATGCGCTTGATGAAACCGCACCAGCCGTTAGCGATTTCGATAACAGCCTGAACGGCAAGCTGGATGTCGTGGTGCAGGCACTAGCCGGTGCCAAAAAGCCGTTAATTATCTCCGGTACCCATTCCGGCAGCAGCGCGATGATCGAAGCAGCCGCTAACGTTGCCAAAGCGCTGAAAACGCGTGGCGCGGATGTGGGCATTACCCTGCTGGCGGGACAGGCTAATAGTATGGGGCTTGGCCTGATGGGGGGACAGCCGCTGGATAACGCGCTGGAACAACTGCGTAACGGTGAAGCCGATGCATTGGTGGTGCTGGAAAACGATTTGTATCGCCACGCGCCGAAAGCCCTGGTTGATGAAGCCTTAGCTAACGCAAACAACGTTATAGTGGTCGATCATCAGCGTACCGCGACGTTAGAAAAAGCAGGCTTAATATTCTCCACCGCCAGTTTTGCAGAAAGTGACGGCACCTCAATAAACCATGAAGGACGCGCTCAGCGTTTCTTCCAGGTTTATGATCCTTCTTACTACGATAACAGCATTGTGATGCTGGAAAGCTGGCGCTGGCTGCATTCGCTGCATAGCACGCTGGAAAGCCGTCAGGTTGACTGGACACAACTGGATCACGTAATTGATGCCGTTGTGGCGAAACTGCCCCAGCTGAAAGGCGTCAAAGACGCGGCGCCGGATGCCAGCTTCCGCATTCGTGGTCAGAAACTGTCACGTTCACCGCACCGTTCCAGTGGACGTACTGCTGCTCGCGCGAATATCAGCGTACACGAGCCGCGCCAGCCGCAGGATAAAGACACCATGTTTGCCTTCTCAATGGAAGGAAACAACCAGCCAGGTGCCGCACGTTCGCAGATTCCTTTTGCCTGGGCGCCAGGCTGGAACTCTCCGCAGGCCTGGAACAAATTCCAGGCTGAAGTGGGGGGCAAATTGCGTAACGGCGATCCGGGTGTACGTCTGTTTGAAGCCAGCGATACGCAACTGCCGTGGTTCAGTAATGTGCCGTCCTCATTCGTGAGCGGCGATCACTGGCGTGTTGCGCCTTACTATCAGCTGTTTGGTAGCGAAGAGATGACCCAACGTTCGCCTACCTTCCAACAGCGTATGCCGCAGCCGATGCTGGTGATCAACCCAGACGATGCCGCCAGACTGGGCGTCAACAATGGCGCTGCCGTTGAGTTCACCTGCTTCGGTGAAACGTTGCGTTTGCCAGTGCGTTTTTCAACAGCATTGCAGGCAGGCCAGGTTGGTTTGCCGCTGGGTATGCCGGGCGTTCCACCATTCCTGGCAAACGGCCAGATTGACAAACTGCAGGAGGCGACGCAATGAGCTGGTTAACACCGGACGTTATTGACATTCTGCTGGCCATCGTCAAAGCCATCGTCATTTTACTGGTGGTGGTGGCCTGTGGTGCGTTTATGAGTTTTGCCGAGCGTCGTTTGCTCGGCCTGTTCCAGAACCGTTACGGGCCTAACCGTGTGGGCTGGGGCGGCTCGCTGCAGTTAGCGGCTGATATGATCAAAATGTTCTTTAAAGAGGACTGGGTCCCGCCGTTTACCGATCGCTTTATCTTTACCCTGGCGCCGGTTATTGCCTTTGTGTCGTTGTTACTGGCGTTTGCGATTGTGCCGGTATCGCCAACCTGGATGGTCACGGACCTGAACATCGGTCTGCTGTTTTTCCTGATGATGGCTGGACTTGCCGTTTACGCGGTGCTGTTTGCCGGTTGGTCGAGCAATAACAAATATTCGCTGCTGGGGGCGATGCGTGCTTCTGCGCAGACGCTGAGCTACGAAGTGTTTCTTGGCCTGTCGCTGATGGGTGTGGTAGCGCAAGCGGGTTCATTCAATATGAATGACATCGTGAATAGCCAGGCGCATCTGTGGAATATCATTCCACAGTTCTTCGGCTTCCTGACTTTCTGCATTGCGGGCGTTGCGGTATGTCACCGTCATCCATTTGACCAACCCGAAGCAGAGCAAGAGCTGGCCGATGGGTATCACATCGAATACGCCGGGATGAAGTTCGGTCTGTTCTTTGTGGGTGAATATGTGGCGATTACCACCGTATCCGCGCTGATTGTCACGCTGTTTTTTGGTGGCTGGCAAGGACCGTTCCTGCCGCCGTTCATCTGGTTCGCCATTAAAACGGCGTTCTTTATGATGATGTTCATCCTGATTCGTGCTGCGCTTCCGCGTCCACGCTATGACCAGGTGCTGTCGTTCGGCTGGAAAGTGTGTCTGCCGTTGACGCTGTTGAACCTGCTGGCGACCGCCGCAGTGATCCTCTATACAGCGCAGTAAGGGGTTAACAAATGACTTTAAAAGATCTTGTCGTTGGCTTCGGCACGACAGTTCGCAGTATCTGGATGATAGGCATGCATGCCTTCGCCAAACGCGAAACGCAAATGTACCCGGAAGAGCCGGTTTATCTGCCGCCACGTTACCGCGGTCGTATCGTATTGACGCGCGATCCCGACGGTGAAGAGCGTTGTGTTGCTTGTAATCTGTGTGCAGTAGCGTGTCCGGTGGGCTGTATTTCGTTGCAGAAAGCTGAAACGAAAGATGGCCGCTGGTATCCAGAATTTTTCCGTATCAACTTCTCACGCTGCATCTTTTGTGGTCTGTGCGAAGAAGCCTGCCCGACAACAGCCATTCAGCTGACGCCAGATTTCGAGCTTGGCGAGTTTAAACGTCAGGATCTGGTATACGAGAAAGGCGATCTGCTGATCTCGGGGCCGGGTAAATATCCCGAGTACAACTTCTACCGCATGGCGGGTATGGCAATTGACGGCAAAGACAAAGGCGAGGCGGAAAACGAAGCCAAACCTATCGACGTCAAAGGCCTATTACCTTAAGGAGCAGGGCATGGAATTTGCGTTTTATCTTTGCGGGCTGGTGGCGGTGCTAACGACGTTGCGCGTTATCACCCACACTAATCCGGTACATGCGTTGCTGTACCTGATCGTTTCGCTGCTGTCGATTGCCGGTGTGTTTTTCTCTATGGGCGCTTACTTCGCCGGCGCGTTGGAAATCATCGTTTACGCCGGGGCCATTATGGTGCTGTTTGTGTTTGTGGTGATGATGCTGAATCTGGGTAAAGCCACAGAGAAGCAGGAGCGTGAATGGCTGAAACCTTCACTATGGATCGGTCCAGGCATCGTGTCGCTGCTGCTGCTGATCGTGATGGTTTACGCCATTCTGACTGCAAATGATCAAGGCATTGACGGCAAAGTTATTGACGCGAAAGCGGTTGGTATCCTGTTATTCGGCCCCTATGTTCTGGCGGTTGAGCTGGCGTCTATGCTGCTGCTGGCCGGTTTGGTGGTGGCGTTCCATATCGGGCGCGAAGAACGTGCAGGTGAAATGCTGAGTCATCGCCAGGTTGACGCTCAGCAAGTGAATAAGGAGCAAGCATGATCCCTCTACAACATGGACTGATTCTGGCCGCTGTGCTGTTTGTCCTGGGACTGACTTCACTGGTGCTACGCCGCAACCTGCTGTTTATGCTGATTGGTCTTGAAATCATGATCAACGCAGCGGCGCTGGCATTAGTCACGGCGGGAAGCTACTGGGGTCAGGCCGATGGCCAGGTGATGTATATCCTGGCGATCAGCCTTGCTGCAGCCGAAGCCAGTATTGGCCTGGCGCTGCTGCTCCAGCTTTATCGTCGTCGTCAGACGATGAACATTGATACTGTGAGCGAGATGCGCGGATGAATCTTCTCTATTTAACTGTACTGTTTCCGCTGATTGGCTTTCTGCTGTTAGCGTTTTCTCGCGGCCACTGGTCAGAGAACCTGTCGGCAACGGTTGGCATGGGATCGGTTGGACTGGCGGCACTGGTAACGGTGTATGCAGGTTTCGACTTCTTCGCTAACGGCCAGCAGGTTTTCAACCAGGCGCTCTGGACCTGGATGCAGGTCGGTCACTTTAATATTCAGGTGAATCTGACACTGGATGGTTTGTCGCTGACCATGTTATCGGTAGTGACCGGTGTGGGCTTCTTTATCCATATGTTCGCATCCTGGTATATGCGCGGTGAAGAGGGCTATTCGCGCTTCTTCGCTTATACCAACCTGTTTATCGCCAGCATGGTCGTTCTGGTGCTGGCCGATAACCTGATGCTGATGTATCTGGGTTGGGAAGGCGTGGGGCTGTGTTCTTACCTGCTGATTGGTTTTTACTACACCAATCCAGACAACGGCAAAGCGGCGATGAAAGCCTTCATCATTACGCGTGTCGGTGATGTGTTCCTCGCGTTTGCGCTGTTCATTCTTTATAACGAACTGGGCACGCTGAACTTCCGTGAGATGGTAGAACTGGCGCCGGCACATTTCGCTGCTGATAACCCTATGCTGCAATGGGCGACCCTGATGTTATTAGGCGGGGCAGTGGGTAAATCAGCCCAGCTACCTTTGCAGACCTGGCTGGCCGATGCGATGGCGGGCCCGACACCGGTTTCAGCACTGATCCACGCCGCAACCATGGTAACAGCGGGTGTTTACCTTATCGCCCGTTCTCATGGCTTGTTCCTGCTGACGCCGGAAGTGCTGCATCTGGTTGGCATTATTGGTGCCATTACCCTGTTGCTGGCCGGTTTTGCCGCACTGGTACAAACCGACATCAAACGTGTGCTTGCTTACTCCACCATGAGCCAGATCGGCTATATGTTTCTGGCATTGGGCGTGCAGGCGTGGGATGCAGCAATTTTCCACCTGATGACGCACGCGTTCTTCAAAGCGTTGCTGTTCCTCTCTTCAGGTTCCGTCATCCTGGCCTGCCACCATGAGCAAAACATCTTTAAGATGGGCGGACTGCGTAAAAGCATCCCATTGGTGTATACCTGCTTCCTGGTGGGCGGTGCCGCACTCGCTGCGCTGCCGCTGATTACCGCAGGCTTCTACAGTAAAGACGAAATCCTGTTTGGTGCATTAGCCAACGGCCATATCAATCTGATGGTTGCCGGTTTGGTCGGTGCGTTCCTGACCTCGATTTATACCTTCCGCATGATCTTCATCGTGTTCCATGGCGAAGAGAAAATCCATGCCCATGCCGGTAAAGGCATTACCCATCACCTGCCGCTGATTGTGCTGCTGGTACTGTCCACCTTTGTTGGCGCGTTAATTACTCCTCCACTGGCGGGCGTATTACCGGGTAATGAGTTTGGTGAAGGCGGCAAAGTGGCGCTGGAGATGACCTCGGGCGCAGTCGCGATTATCGGCATTCTGATTGCTGCCGCGCTGTGGCTGGGCAAACGTCAGCTGGTCACCCGCATCGCCAACAGCGCGCCGGGCCGCTTCTTTGGTACATGGTGGTTTGCGGCCTGGGGCTTTGACTGGCTCTACGATAAAGTGTTCGTTAAACCGTACCTGGGTATTGCGTGGTTGCTGCAACGCGATCCGCTTAATGGATTAATGAACCTGCCTGCGCTGCTTTCACGCATTGCCAATAAGGGTCTGGTGGTGAGTGAAAATGGGTATCTGCGCTGGTATGTCGCATCCATGAGCGTTGGTGCGGTTGTCGTGCTGGCATTGATGTTGGTGATTTAAAGGTTATTGCGTGGGGTGAGATAAACGCTCATTCCCGATCGAGATTGTAAAAAATTACCTGGGATATAAGGGCGTCATCGGCGCAGTCAGTTTTGTCACCGTTAGCGTAAAACAACACGAACGTATTGAAATACAGGAGGGTTGTAACGCTTTCGGGGGCAGAAAGGGCAAGCAAGATAGCCCACTCAGGATAACAAAAGGGAACTAAACGCCGTGTTACTACCTTGGCTAATCATAATCCCCTTCGTCGGCGGCTTGATCTGCTGGCTGACCGAGCGCCTCGGCGCGAAGGTGCCGCGCTGGATCGCCCTGCTTACCATGGGACTGACGTTGGCGCTTTCGCTGCAATTGTGGTTGCAGGGAGGCTATTCACTGACGCAGGCAGCGGGTATACCGCAGTGGCAATCGAGCTTCTCCGTGCCGTGGATCCCGCGCTTCGGGATTAACTTCCATCTGGCCATTGACGGGTTGTCACTTCTGATGGTGGTGTTGACCGGCTTGCTCGGCCTGATGGCAGTGCTCTGTTCGTGGAATGAAATCAACAAATATCAGGGATTCTTTCATCTCAACCTGATGTGGATTTTAGGCGGCGTTATCGGTGTGTTCCTCTCCATCGATATGTTTCTGTTCTTCTTTTTCTGGGAAATGATGCTGGTGCCGATGTACTTTCTCATCGCGCTCTGGGGGCATAAAGCGTCAGACGGTAAAACCCGAATTACGGCGGCAACCAAATTCTTCATCTATACCCAGGCATCGGGTCTGGTGATGTTGATTGCCATTCTGGGGTTAGTGTTTGTGCATTACAATGCGACTGGCGTCTGGACGTTTAACTACGAACAGCTGTTGAAAACGCCCATGTCGCACACCGTTGAGTATTTGCTGATGCTGGGCTTCTTCATCGCCTTTGCGGTGAAAATGCCGGTTGTGCCATTGCATGGCTGGTTACCCGATGCACATAGCCAGGCGCCAACGGCCGGTTCTGTTGACCTTGCCGGTATTCTGTTGAAAACCGCTGCATACGGCCTGCTGCGCTTTAGCCTGCCGCTGTTCCCGAATGCGTCGGCTGAGTTCGCACCGATCGCGATGTGGCTCGGTATCATCGGCATCTTCTACGGTGCGTGGATGGCATTTTCCCAGACCGATATTAAACGACTCATTGCTTACACCTCGATCTCGCATATGGGTTTTGTGTTAATTGCGATTTACACCGGTAGTCAACTGGCGTTCCAGGGCGCGGTCGTACAGATGATTGCACACGGTTTGTCAGCGGCTGCACTGTTTATCTTGTGTGGGCAGCTATATGAGCGTTTGCATACGCGCGACATGCGTCAGATGGGCGGGCTGTGGTCACGCATCAAGTGGATTCCGGGTTTGTCCCTGTTTTTCGCGGTCGCTAACCTCGGTATGCCGGGTACAGGTAACTTCGCCGGTGAGTTTATGATTCTTACCGGTAGTTTCCAGGTAGTACCGATGATTATCGTGATTGCAACTTTTGGTCTGGTGTTTGCTTCTGTTTATTCATTGATCATGATGCAGCGCGCTTACTACGGCGAAGCGAAGTCAAAAGAGCCGCTGCCGGGCATGTCGCCACGCGAGTTCATGACGATCGGTGTGTTGGTGGTTCTGCTGGTGCTGTTGGGCATTTATCCGCAGCCGATTCTGGACACTTCGCATGCTGCAATGAGCAATATTCAGCAGTGGTTTACCGCTTCAATTTCAACTACAAGGCCGTAATTCGCCATGACAATAACTCCTCAACAATTGATCGCGTTGCTGCCGCTGTTGATCGTCGGATTGACGGTGGTGGTTGTGATGCTGTCCATTGCCTGGCGACGCAACCATTTCGTTAACGCCACGCTGACGGTGATTGGCCTCAATCTCGCACTGTTCTCGCTGTATTTTGTCGGTCAGGTCGGTCCAACAGACGTCACGCCGCTGTTGCGCATTGACGGCTACTCCATGTTTTATACCGCGCTGGTGATGCTGGCGAGTCTGGCAACCTGTACCTTTGCTTATCCATGGCTGGCCGATTTCCCGGACAACAAAGATGAGTTCTACCTGCTGGTACTGATTGCTGCGCTAGGCGGCGTAGTACTGGCAAGCGCGAATCATCTTGCTGCACTGTTTATCGGCATTGAACTGCTGTCGCTGCCGCTGTTTGGTTTGATCGGTTACGCTTTCCGCCAGAAACGTTCGCTGGAAGCGGCGCTGAAATACACCATACTGTCAGCCGCAGCGTCATCATTTCTGCTGTTTGGTATTGCACTGGTCTATGCCGATTCCGGTAGTTTGAGCTTCGTTGAGCTGGGCAAAAGTTTGAATGACAGCATGATCCAGGAGCCGCTATTGCTGGTGGGCCTGGGGATGATGATCATCGGTCTTGGCTTTAAGCTGTCGCTGGTGCCGTTCCATCTCTGGACGCCGGATGTTTATCAGGGCGCGCCCGCACCGGTTTCCACTTTCCTGGCGACCGCGAGCAAAATTGCTATCTTTGGCGTGATTATGCGTCTGTTTATGTACGCGCCGGTTACCGACAGCGAAGCTGTTCGCACGGTGCTGGGTGTCATCGCCTTTGTGTCAATTCTGTTTGGTAACCTGATGGCGATCTCGCAGAGCAACATTAAGCGTCTGTTAGGTTACTCGTCTATCGCCCACCTTGGGTATCTGCTGGTGGCGTTGATCGCCGTGAAATCGCATCAGCTGTCGCTGGAAACGGCAGGGGTTTATCTGGCCGGGTATCTGTTCAGCAGCCTGGGCGCGTTTGGCGTGGTTAGCCTGATGTCCAGCCCATATCGTGGCCCGGATGCGGATTCACTTTATTCCTACCGTGGCCTGTTCTGGCATCGCCCAGTTTTGTCAGCGGTGATGACGGTGATGATGTTATCGCTGGCGGGAATCCCAATGACGCTGGGCTTTATCGGTAAATTCTATGTGATCGCTTCCGGTGTCAGCGCCCATCTGTGGTGGTTAACCGGTGCAGTGGTCGCGGGGAGTGCGATTGGCTTGTATTACTATCTGCGTGTAACGGTGAGTCTGTATCTTAGCCCACCAGAATTGCACACCCGCGACACGCCAGCTAACTGGGCATTTACTGCCGGTGGGGTGGTGGTACTGATTTCTGCGATTCTGGTATTGCTGTTGGGTGTGTATCCACAACCGTTGATTAATCTGGTGCAGATGGCTCAGCCGTTGATGTAATGGATGCAATCCAGACGTTATAATGGATGTGACCCAGACGTAAAGTCAGGCCCCTGGGCCTGACTTTTTTGCCTGTAATCTGACAACTGCTGCGCGGGTTGCTAACTTTAAGCAGTGTTCATCCTGAGCTGCGAGGTTACGTGATCAAGTTGATCTTTTTGCTGACCGGTGCGCAGGTACTGCGTAGACGCTGGTCCTGGCTGGCTTTAGGCGGCGTAGCGCTGCTGTTGCTCTGTGCATTAATCCTCTACGATATTGGCAGTGACGGTCTGCTTTCGGTGCCGCTGGATATGCTCGCCATCCTGTTCATCATTGAAGGGCTGGTGCAGATGTTTTTAGCCCTGACCAAAGAAATGTTGATTGACTGGCTCACTATGCTGAAAGGCATGGGCTTTTTGTTCATCGCGTTTCTGATTTTCGACAGCCCGCAAGATAATAATGATGTTTCAGCCGTATTGTTCGGCGTCGCATTTTTTGCAGATGGCGTGCTTCGTATTGCGGCGGCGCTGGTGTTGCGCGGCGCGCGCTGGCGCAAACGCTGCATCACCGGCATTGTCGAACTGATCCTCAGCATTCTGATTATCAGTAACTGGCCATTTCATCATCACATCGCCGTCCCACTCTGTTTTGCCTTGCTGCTGTTCAGTATCGGCATCCATCTGCTGCTGATGGCGCGTCAGGCTCGATTATTAACGGAAGACAGCTCGGTTACCGTGCTGCCGCTGTTTAAGGCTGGCGGACTGCGGTGCTGGCACAGCAGCCACTATTCACATCCACCGTTTCCCGCTGAGATGCCAACTCAGCCGTTGACGGTGTATGTCTGGACGCCGATAGGATCCGGTGTGGTGCGCGAAGGCTATCGGTTAATTGATCGTTACATCGCTGCCGTCGATCACAACGGTGTGATCTCGACCGGCCATGCCGCAATGGAAGCGGGCGGTGATCTGTATATCAGCCACTATCCGCGCGATGAGATCGATCGTGACAGCAGTAACTTCCGCGCCGTGCTACGTGCCAGTGAGCAAAATGATGTTGCTGGCCGGTTTTTGCCGTCGCTGGCCGTTGAAGTGGCGGAGTGGTGTCGCCCGGATAAGCAGGTTCACTTCCCGCGTTACAATCAGGAGGCGCTGAAAAATTACTGGCAGCGCTACAGCGCCGACAGCGCTTACAACCTGACGGCGCGCAACTGCTCATCCACCGTGATTCAGGCGTTAGACGTGGCGATTGAGGGCATTTTAGCGCAGCAGCCGTATGCGGGTTTTCGCCTGTTTATCGATCCTAATTTCTGGCTACTTGGCGTGATTCGTGGCCGGGCAGAGGCAGTGACCTGGACGCCAGGGCTGGTACTGGATTATGTCCGCCTGTTGAAGCGCGTCATTGAGCCGCAGCCCAGCCAGTTATGGCCGTTGCGCCTGTGGCAGGGTCTGCGTTTACGTCATGCGCTGTGGCAGAAAAAGCGGGCGCCATCGCGTAGCGTGGTGAAATGACACGTAACCGTCTGGCGGTTCTGCTCGCCGTGACTATCTTCGGCCTGACCTACGGACTCAGCTCGCCGCTGATAGCGTTGCGCCTCTCCGTCGCTGGTTATAGCGAGGCATTCATTGGTATCAATGCGGCGATGCACGCGTTGGGTGTGCTACTGATTGCGCCTGGGTTACCCGCGCTGTGCCGCCGTTTTTCAGCTACCGGCTTACTGATCACCTCGCTGATCGCTGCTGCGCTACTGTTAACTCTTTTTCCTTTTTTGCCGCTGTGGAGCAGTTTTGTGCTGCGTCTGCTGTTAGGAATGGCGACCGAAGTCATGCTGGTGGTCACCGAAACCTGGCTTAATCAGCAAAGTACCGAAAGCAACCGGGCCAAAATGCTGGCGACCTACACCGCCATGCTGTCGTTCGGTTTTGCCCTTGGCCCGTTCATTCTCACCCTTCAGGGCAGTGGAACAGATGCATTTATCACCGCTGCCAGCTTAGCGGCGCTGGCGGCCTTAACGCTATTAGCCTCGCGTCATTTGCGGCTCAACGCCGAATCCAGCGTACCGCATAAACTTTCCCGCTGGCTGCGGTTGTTGCCGCTGGCGCTGGCGGCGACCTTGCTTAATGCCGCGCTGGAAGCGGCAGGTATGAATTTGCTGGCGATTTACGCGATGAATCTTGGCTGGCCCGAAGCGCAGGCAACTTCATTCATTACCATTCTGATGGTTGGTGCGATTGTGCTGCAGTTACCGATTGGCTGGCTGGCCGATCGTCTCGATCGTCATCGTCTTATCATCTGGCTGGCCGCACTCTCGACTCTTGGTGCGTTAGTCTGGCCGCTGGCGTTGCAGCATCTGTGGCTGGCGCGGCTATTGCTGTTTTGTTGGGGAGGCGTGTTTGTCGGAATCTACACGGTCATCATCACCCTGACGGGTCAACATTTCCAGGGCGCGGAACTGGCCGGAGCTTATGCGGCATTGTCTGTGGCGTGGGGCGTTGGCGCTTTGCTGGGGCCGGCATTAGGCGGTGTGGCGATGTCACTGACCGTGCACGGTTTGCCGTGGCTGGCCGCCATTTTATGTGCGCTTTTTACCGGTTTCGCGTTGATGCAGAGGCGCCGCAGTTAATTTATAGTGGCGGCTTTAAAAAGGAGAAAGCATGGAAATTAACTGGCTGGATCTTCATCATCGTGACTTAAGCGTGCAACAGCTTTATGCCTTGCTGGCGTTGCGCTGTGAGGTATTTGTGGTGGAGCAGAATTGCCCCTATCAGGATGTCGATGGTCAGGATCTGCTGGCAGAAAACCGTCATCTGCTGGGAATGCACGGCGACCAGCTGGTCGCTTACGCGCGCATTCTTTCTCCGATGGATGCAGCAAGCCCGGTAAAAATCGGTCGTGTCATCGTCTCCGATAAGGTGCGCGGCATAAGTCTGGGCAACCGCCTGATGGAGCAGGCGTTAACCTGCTGTCAGCAGCACTGGCCCGATCGCACCCTATTTCTTTCTGCTCAGGCGCATCTGCAAACATTCTATGGCCGACATGGTTTCACGGCGGTGAGCGCGGAATATCTTGAAGATGCTATTCCGCACGTTGATATGCAGAAATAAAAACGGCGAGGAATCTTCCTCGCCGCCCGGTTAACCCGGCGTCATTTGCCGGTCATCAACGTATTTACGCTGGTCTGGTGGTGGTGGAAAATACTGATACAGCCAGGTTTCACTCAGCGTCTCATCTTTGGTACGCAGGAACAGGCGCATCTCTACCGGCTGGGTGGCGTCGCTGTCTGGATACCAGTCGAACAGAATGCGATAACCGTCAATCGGCTCGACATAAAGAATTTCAACCTGCTTAAACGTACCGGAAGACACGGTAATGACGGGTTCAATCCCTTTCGGCGCTGCGGCTTTAAGTTCGCCACCGATGAAGTCGATAGCAAAACGGCGGCACCACGTATCCGGGAAGTGTTCGCCAGGTGCCCAGCCTTCAGGGAAGCCACCAATACCGGTGCGGGTGGCATCAACGCGCGCCAACGCGCTACGAACGGGCGGTAAGCCGCTCCAGTAGAGTTTGTAGGAGAAACTTAATTCGCTACCGGCTTTAACCGGCTCCGCGGGTTGCCAGAAGCAAACCACGTTATCTAACGTTTCCCCGGTAGTGGGGATCTCCATCAAATTGATAGCACCTTTACCCCATTTTCCGACTGGTTCAACCCATAAGCTTGGACGTTTGTCGTACCAGCCAATAACATCCTGATAATCCTTGAAATCATGATTAAGCTGCAGCAGACCAAACCCGCGGGGGTTCTCGTCCTCGTAGGCGTTGAACTGCAAACGCTGCGGATTATTCAATGGGCGAGCGATCCATTCGCCTTTGCCGGTCCACATCGCCAGACGATCGGAGTCGTGGATCTGTGGATGATAGGTGTTGCACATCCGCCGTTCGTTGGTGCCACAGCTGAACATACTGGTCATGGGCGAGATGCCAAGCTGACGAATGGCTTTGCGGACATACAAGTGGTTTTCCACTTCCATTACCACGCGTTTATCTTCGCAATGAATGATGAACTTGTACGCGCCGGTCAGGCTGGCGCCGTCCAGCAGTGCATAACAGGTAAAAGTGTTGTCATCCGCTGCCGGGGTTTCGAACCAAAAAGCGGTAAAGTCAGGAAACTCTTCCTGGCCATTGCTGAAAGTATTCACAGCCACGCCGCGCGCCGACAAACCGTACTGGAAAGTATCATCAACGGCACGGAAATAGCTGGCGCCTAAGAATGAGACGATGTCGCGGCGGGCCAGCTCAGGCTTTTTGAAGGCACGGAAGCCGGCGAAGCCAAGATCAGTTTTGCCTTCCAGCTGTTGAGTATCAACTTTGGCGCTGTTGTAGTTAAACAGCTCGGGACGAAAGTGGATTTCACGCGCTTCGCGACTGTCACTATCAACCGAGAACATACGGATGCGACGCTTAAAGCCCATACCAACGTGAAAGAACTGCACGTCAAGCTCGCGGTTGGGAATATTATTCCATAAAGAGTGATTTGCATCGTACTGAATGTCGTTGTACGCCTGCGGCGTTAAAGTAGCCAGCGTTTCTGGAAGCGCACCCGGTGCGCCGCCCCAGGGTTGTTTTGCCAGATTAGCCGCTTTTTTCTTCAATACGTCAAAATCGAAGCGTACTGCGGTTCCGTCAGCAATGCCATCTTCTGCCCAGGCGGATTGTGCAAACAGCGTTGACAGGCCGGTCATGCCGCTGACAGCGGAAAAGGCCATTGACGCTTTCATAAACATTCTTCGATTCATGCCAGAGATCTTTCCTTAGCTGTTCGAGTTTGTCGTGACTGTCGTGCGTAATGCACTTACATGGCCTGATAATCGCAGGCAACAGGTGGATACGACAGCCGGGTTATTGAAAAATTCAGTCTGAACAAAATTTATCAGATTAATCAAAGAAGCGAAGGGAAATTGTCGCTTGCAGTGTCTGGCTCAGGTTCTTTGTACAAGTCTCAAGCGTAGCGTGAAAAGGAAAAACACGTTAACGGATGAAAACTCGGGTGATTCCTGGCAAGGGAAAGCGGCAGGGCGAAAATTAGTGGCTATAGTTAATGGACCGCTTCGCAATGTACACGGAGAAAATAATGGTGAAACAGACTGAACCGTTTGAGACTGGCCTGGATGATGATTTAACGCTGCTGACTGAAACGCTGGAAGAAGTGTTGAAGTCGTCGGGCGATCCGACAGACCAGAAATACATTGAGCTCAAAACTAAAGCGGAGCAGGCGCTGCACGATGTGAAATCACGTGTCAGCCAGGCGTCCGACAGTTATTACTATTGCGCCAAACAAGCTGCTTATCGCGCTGATGATTATGTGCATGAAAAACCCTGGCAGGGCATCGGCATCGGTGCGACCGCCGGGCTGATAATGGGACTGCTGCTGGCGCGTCGTTAAGCCGTATCAGCAGTCATAAAACGGCGGGTTTCTCCCCGCCGTTTTTGTTGGCTATTTTGCTTCGGTCAGCGCGCGTTCGACGCCAGCACCATACACTTCATCCACCTGATAAAATAAGGCAATCTGACGCTGCTGGATAAATTCTGGCACCTGTGCCAGTTCTCCGGCGATACGCTTAAACATACGCTGACGTTCTTCATCACCAATCAGCGCAAACAGCACACGAGGCTGGCTAAAGTAATCTTCATCTTCCCGATGATTCCAGTGATCGGCGGCGCCTTCCAGCGAGAGCGGGGGTTCGCTGAAATCTGGCTGCTCCTGGAATACGCCAAAGCTGTTCGGTTCATACGTTGGGCCATTGCCGCTATTGCCATCAATACGCATCGCCCCATCGCGATGATAATTATGGAACGGGCATTTTGGCGCATTAACCGGGATTTGATGATGATTTACGCCCAGACGATAGCGGTGCGCATCGCCATACGAGAACAGCCGACCTTGCAGCATACGATCCGGCGAGAAGCCAATGCCCGGTACGATATTGGCAGGACTCATCGCCACCTGTTCCACTTCAGCAAAATAGTTATCCGGGTTGCGGTTCAACTCAAATTCACCCACTTCAATCAGCGGATAATCGGCATGCGGCCAGATTTTGGTCAAATCAAAGGGGTTATAGGGCGTCTGGGAGGCTTCCTGCTCCGGCATCACCTGTACATAAAATTTCCAGCGCGGGAAATCACCTTTTTCGATCGATTCAAACAGATCGCGTTGCGAACTTTCACGATCCTGACCAATTAAGGTTGCCGCCTCCTCGTCCATCAGATTTTCGATGCCTTGCTGGCAGCGCATATGGAACTTAACCCAGAAGCGTTCCTGTTGATCATTGATAAAGCTGTAAGTATGGCTGCCAAAACCATGAATATGGCGATAAGAGCGGGGCAGTCCACGGTCGCTAAAATCGATGGTGAGCTGATGCAATGCTTCCGGCAGATGCGAGAAGAAGTCCCATTTGTAGGTTGGATTGCGCAGATTAGTGCGCGGATCGCGTTTTACGACATGGTTAAGATCGGGGAATTTCAGCGGATCGCGCAGATAGAATACTGGCGTATTGTTGCCAACCAGATCCCAGTTGCCTTCTTCGGAGTAAAACTTGATGGCGAAACCACGAATATCCCGTTCGGCGTCGGCTCCCCCGCGTTCACCCGCTACGGTTGAGAAGCGCAAGAAAAGATCAGTTTTCTTGCCCACCTCAGAGAAAATATTGGCCCGGCTAAAATGTGTAATATCCTGGGTAACAGTAAAGGTGCCATACGCCGCAGTCCCTTTCGCATGCATGCGACGTTCAGGGATAACTTCACGGTCGAAGTGGGCCAGCTTTTCAAGGAACCACACATCTTGCAGCAGCATCGGGCCACGTCGGCCTGCGGTCATACTGTTATTGTTATGCGCAACCGGTGCGCCCGAAGCGGTAGTAAGCCCTTTTTTCATCACTATTTTTCCCTCTTATGATAAGAATTGCCGTCTGATTATCTTTTAACGATTGGGTAAACCTTTTGTACGCCCATTTTGTTTTTTTGCGCTTCGTTCGGCAATCTGGCAAAAACTATTGCTGCTATTTGGTAAAACCGTTAATCGCACAGGATTGATTGTGTTTAGTCGGCGGGCTTCCTACAGTAGAGCAACCGGCAAAAGGAGAACTGAACGTGATGAGAGTAGAAATGTTATCAACCGGTGATGAAGTGCTGCACGGCCAAATCGTCGATACCAACGCAGCCTGGCTGGCTGATGTCCTGTTCCAGCAGGGCTTACCGATGACATCTCGCAGCACGGTAGGCGACGCGATGACGTCACTGGTGGATACGCTACTGGCGCGCAGTCACGAAGCCGATGTTTTGATCGTCAACGGCGGGCTTGGCCCCACCAGCGATGATCTCAGCGCGCAGGCGGCCGCAAAGGCCTGCGGCATCGGGCTGGTGATGCAGCAGGCGTGGCTGGAAAAAATAGAGACCTGGTTTGCCAGTCGCGGCCGTACCATGGCGCCCAGCAATCGCAAGCAGGCTGAAATTCCAGCCAATGCTGAGATGCTGGATAATCCGGTCGGCACTGCCTGTGGCTTTGCGCTGCAACTCAATCGCTGCTGGATGTTCTTTACCCCTGGCGTGCCATCCGAATTTAAAATCATGGTTGAGCAGCAAATCATCCCGCGATTAAAAAGTAAATTTGCGCTGCCGGCACCACCGCTTTGTTTACGTCTGACCACCTTTGGTCGGGGTGAAAGCGATTTAGCGGCAGAGCTGGAACCGCTTGTGCTGCCAGAAGGTGTCGTGATGGGGTATCGCACCTCTATGCCAGTCATTGAAATCAAACTTACCGGTCCAGCCAGTCAGCAAGTGGCGATGGAGCAGATATGGCAGCAAATCCGCCTGCAACTGGCGGAGTGCACTATTTTTGAAGGGACGGAAGGATTACCAGCGCTGTTGGCACGTGAATTAACAGCGCGTGAGTTTTATCTGACGATCAGCGAACAATTCACGGCTGGCCTGCTGAACTGGCAGTTAGCCGCCGCAGGCGTGCCGTTGAGCGCCGCAGAAATATTGCCGCACCAGAATGAGACGCTGGAAGCTTTGGTGGCACGGACTAAAGCGCTGGCAACGCGCCAGCATACGCAGCTGGCGTTATCAGTCGGTGCATTAGAGCAAGACGAAGTATCGGTAGCGCTGCATACGCCAGAGGCGACGTGGGGACAACGGGTGAAGTTCACGCATGGTCGGCATAATCAGGAGACACGGCAGAAAGTGGTGGCGATGATGGCGATGAATATGTTGCGTCGCTGGCTATACGGCAGTGAAGTCAGCACGGGTCATGGCTGGATTGATGTGCTCGAAACGGTAAAAAATTAAAGCAAAATGGGCGCCCCAGGCGCCCATGTCAATTACAGCTCAATTTCGATCTCACCCTTTGCCTTGCAGCAACAGGGAAGAATTTCGTCCTGTTCCACAAATGCCAGCGGCGTCTCTGCGTAGTGCACTTCCCCTTTCAGCAAGCGCGTACGGCAGGAGCCACAATAGCCTTCACGACACTGAAACTCTATGCAGATGTTTTGCTTTTCCAGCATCGTCAGCAGGTTAGGGTGATCTTCTGAACACTCCAGCCGGGTGCCGGAAGTGCGCAGGATAACAACAGAACGGCTCATGCTTACAGCTGGAAGTCGTTAAAATCGTCTTCGCCCACTTCAGAGTCGATTTGACCCACCAGGTACGAACTCACTTCCACTTCCTGCGGCGCAACCTGAACGTTATCAGACACCAGCCAGGAGTTAATCCACGGAATTGGGTTAGAACGCGTCTGGAATGGCAGGTCGAGACCCACCGCCTGCATACGGATGTTAGTGATATATTCGATGTACTGACACAGAATATCTTTGTTCAGGCCGATCATCGAACCGCCACTGAACAGATATTCTGCCCACTCTTTTTCTTGCAGCGCCGCTTTCTTAAACAGTTCGAAACATTCATCACGACATTCCGCCGCAATCTCTTTCATTTCCGGGTCGTCTTCACCCGTGCGCAGCAGGTTCAACATATGCTGAGTGCCGGTCAGGTGTAGTGCTTCATCGCGTGCAATCAGGCGAATAATTTTTGCGTTACCTTCCATCAGTTCGCGCTCAGCGAACGCGAATGAACAGGCAAAGCTGACGTAAAAACGAATGGCTTCGAGTGCATTCACGCTCATCAGGCAGATATAGAGCTGTTTTTTCAGCGCCCGCATGCTAACCGTAACCGTTTTGCCGTTTACCTGATGCGAGCCTTTACCCAACAGATGCCAGTAGTTAGTCATTTCGATCAGATCATCGTAGTACTGCGAGATGTCCTGCGCGCGTGCAAGGATCTGCTCGTTCGTGACGATGTCATCAAAAACCACAGCCGGATCGTTGACGATGTTACGAATGATATGGGTGTAAGAGCGAGAATGAATGGTTTCGGAGAAGGCCCAGGTTTCAATCCAGGTTTCCAGTTCCGGGATAGAAATCAGCGGCAGCAGCGCGACGTTCGGGCTGCGGCCCTGAATCGAGTCCAGCAGCGTCTGATACTTCAGGTTACTAATAAAAATGTGTTTTTCATGCTCCGGCAGCGCCTGATAATCGATGCGGTCGCGGGAAACATCAACCTCTTCCGGGCGCCAGAAGAAGGAGAGCTGTTTCTCAATCAGTTTTTCAAAGATGTCATATTTTTGCTGGTCAAAGCGCGCCACATTAACCGGCTGACCGAAAAACATCGGCTCTTTCAGTTGATCATTTTTGTTTTGTGAAAAAGTGGAGTAAGCCATAAAAAACTGTCCAAAATTGAACGGGACGCACAAAGGCCCCGTGAAATGACTAAGGCGGGAGAGCTCCCGCCTGACCGTTAGATTTTACATGCGCCGCTTTCGCAGCCGTCATCCTGGATTGAAGGTGCCAGATCGTCCTGCGCATCTTCTGCACCGTCACGGGTGTTTTGGTAATAAAGCGTTTTTACACCGAACTTATATGCCGTCAGCAAATCCTTCAGCAGCTGCTTCATTGGTACTTTACCGTTTGCAAAGCGTGACGGGTCATAGTTGGTGTTTGACGAAATCGCCTGGTCGATAAACTTCTGCATCACGCCAACCAGTTGCAGATACCCGTCGTTGTTTGGCATTTCCCACAGCAGCTCATACTGATCTTTCAGACGCTCGTACTCTGGCACTACCTGACGCAGAATGCCGTCTTTGGACGCTTTAATACTGATGTGACCGCGTGGCGGCTCGATACCGTTAGTGGCGTTGGAGATCTGTGAAGAGGTTTCAGACGGCATCAACGCGGACAGCGTAGAGTTACGCAGGCCGTGGGTTTTAATCTGCTCACGCAGGCCATCCCAGTCCAGATGCAGCGGCTCGCTACAGATGGCGTCGAGATCTTTCTTGTAAGTATCAACGGGCATAATGCCTTGCGCATAAGTGGTTTCGTTAAACCACGGGCACGCGCCTTGCTCTTTCGCCAGCTCGCTGGAAGCTTTCAACAGATAGTACTGAATCGCTTCGAACGTTTTGTGTGTCAGACCATTGGCGCTGCCGTCAGAGTAACGCACGCCATGCTTCGCCAGGTAGTAAGCGTAGTTAATGACGCCGATACCCAGCGTGCGACGCCCCATCGCGCCACGCTGTGCGGCGGGGATGGGATAATCCTGGTAGTCGAGCAGGGCATCAAGCGCACGCACCGCCAGCGTTGCCAGCTCTTCTAAATCGTCGAGGCTTTCAATAGCACCAAGGTTAAACGCCGATAGCGTACACAGCGCAATTTCACCGTTTTCGTCGTTAACATCATCCAGCGGCTTGGTTGGCAACGCGATCTCCAGGCACAGGTTAGACTGGCGAACCGGCGCGATGCTGGCATCAAACGGGCTGTGAGTATTGCAGTGATCGACGTTTTGAATATAGATACGGCCCGTTGAGGCACGTTCCTGCATCATCAATGAGAACAGATCGACCGCTTTCACGCGCTGCTTGCGGATGCTGTCATCTTTTTCGTATTTGGTGTACAGGCGTTCAAATTCATCCTGATCGGCGAAGAACGCATCGTACAGGCCCGGCACATCGGAGGGGCTAAACAGAGTGATCTCTTCGCCTTTTAGCAGACGTTGATACATCAGTTTATTGAGCTGCACACCGTAATCCATGTGACGCACGCGGTTGCCTTCTACGCCGCGGTTGTTTTTCAACACCAGCAGACTTTCGACTTCCAGATGCCACATGGGGTAGAACAGCGTGGCTGCACCACCGCGCACGCCGCCCTGCGAACAGGATTTCACCGCCGTCTGAAAATGCTTATAGAACGGAATACAACCGGTGTGGAAAGCTTCGCCGCCACGAATTGGGCTGCCCAGAGCGCGGATACGACCGGCGTTGATGCCGATACCTGCACGCTGAGAAACGTATTTCACGATTGCGCTGGAGGTGGCATTAATGGAGTCGAGACTATCGCCACATTCGATCAAGACGCACGAGCTGAACTGGCGCGTTGGGGTACGCACGCCAGACATGATAGGCGTCGGCAGCGAGATTTTAAACGTTGAGATCGCATCATAGAAGCGCCTGATGTAATCCATACGCGTATCGCGCGGATAACCTGAGAACAGGCAAGCGGCGACCAGAACATACAGGAACTGCGCGCTCTCATAAATCTCACCCGAGACGCGGTTCTGTACCAGATATTTGCCTTCCAGCTGCTTAACCGCAGCGTAAGAGAAGTTCATATCGCGCCAGTGGTCGATAAACGCGTCCATCTGTTCGAATTCTTCAACGCTGTAGTCTTCCAGCAGATGGCGATCGTATTTACCCTTATCCACCATTTTCACAACCTGATCGTACAGCTTCGGCGGTTCAAACTGGCCGTATGCTTTTTTACGCAGATGGAAAATCGCTAAACGTGCAGCGAGGTACTGATAATCGGGGGCATCGCGAGAGATGAGGTCTGCAGCGGCCTTGATGATAGTCTCATGGATGTCAGATGTTCTGATGCCATCATAAAACTGAATATGGGAGCGCAGTTCAACCTGTGACACGGAGACGTTGTTTAGCCCTTCGGCTGCCCAGTCCAGTACACGGTGAATTTTGTCGAGATCAATGCGCTCCTGGCGGCCATCGCGTTTAGTAACGAGCAGACTTTGGTTCATGTCGCGTTTTTACCTTTGCGTGAGTATCCAAAAATTAAAAGAAATCCCGGCTTATGCACAACATATTCATTGTGAATAATGTTGTGGATAAACACTACATCTAGGGGGTAAAGAGGAAATGCATAACAATATGGGGGTATATTCTAGTAATTTGCGGCGGCATAACAAGAGGAAAAAATGATGATTCAAGGGTTGTTTTTTTTGCGGAATTTCTTAAGCCGCGTGTTGTAAGGCTCGCCATCGTGTCAACCGGTTTGATAAAAAATTCCGTTCCTTGATCGACCGCTGATTTTTCATTCATCGTCGCATTTTTCCAGACAGCAGGCTGGCGTTTCCTACGGCTGGGCTTAAAACGCATCGGCTGCCTGCTGACATGCACATCCGCTAAAGAGGGCGTTACCTACGCTAAGAATACATCATGACAGGAAAATGACGACGGCGCACAAACGCGATGCTGTGCGCCGCTGAGATTAATTTTTACTGTGACGGGTATGAATCATATAGTTAACATCAACGCCACGACCCAGCCGGAATGCATTGGTAAGCGGGTTATAGTGCAAACCAATTATGTTCTGCTCGCGCAGCGGGGTTTCATCGACCCAGGCCAGCAACTCTGACGGGCGGATAAACTTTTTCACATCATGTGTGCCGCGCGGCACCATGCGCAACACATATTCCGCGCCAAATATGGCCAGCAGCCAGGCTTTAGGGTTGCGGTTGAGGGTAGAGAAAAATACCTCTCCACCGGGCTTAACTAAACGTGCGCAGGCGTGAACGACCGAACGCGGATCGGGAACGTGTTCCAGCATCTCCATGCAGGTCACCACATCGTATTTTCCGGCGCTGGCTTCGGCGTGCTCTTCCACTGTTTGCTGCACGTAATCGAGTTTTACGCCGCTTTCCAGTGCGTGCAGGCGTGCTACTGCCAGCGGCTCCGCGCCCATATCCAGGCCGGTGACCAGAGCGCCTTCTCGCGCCATGCTCTCCGCCAGAATACCGCCGCCGCAGCCGACATCCAGCACCGTTTTGCCAAATAAACCGTTGCTGTGTTGCGCAATATAACCGAGGCGCAGCGGATTAATGCGGTGCAAGGGCTTAAATTCACCTTCGAGATCCCACCAGCGCGAGGCAACGGCCTCAAACTTGGCAATTTCCTGTGCATCGACGTTCTGCTGATGATTCTGCGGCTGTGCATTCATTGAATCGTAACTCCTGACAAAATGTGGACTCAGTATAAACGCTTAACCTGCTGCGGCGCATCTTTCAAACACAAGGAAAAGCGCGTGAAATCGGCGGTTAACATTCACCAGATGAATGCAGTGTGATATACTTTCGCACCTTTAAATCCGGGATTAAGTAGAGGGATAGCGGCTCCATGAGCGACCTTGCGAGAGAAATTACACCGGTCAATATCGAAGAAGAATTAAAAAATTCTTATCTCGATTACGCCATGTCGGTCATCGTTGGCCGAGCTTTACCCGATGTGCGTGACGGCCTGAAGCCGGTGCATCGCCGCGTACTCTTCGCGATGAGCGAACTGGGTAACGACTGGAATAAACCCTATAAAAAATCTGCCCGCGTCGTGGGTGACGTTATCGGTAAATATCACCCACATGGTGATTCTGCCGTTTACGACACCATCGTTCGTATGGCCCAGCCTTTCTCCCTGCGTTATATGCTGGTGGACGGTCAAGGCAACTTCGGCTCCATCGACGGCGACTCCGCTGCTGCGATGCGTTATACCGAAGTGCGCATGTCTAAAATCGCCCACGATCTGTTAGCTGACCTGGAAAAAGAGACCGTCGATTTCGTCCCGAACTACGACGGCACCGAGCAAATTCCTGAAGTTCTGCCAACTAAAATTCCTAACCTGCTGGTTAACGGTTCGTCCGGTATCGCAGTGGGCATGGCAACGAACATTCCGCCACACAACCTGCGCGAAGTGATTAACGGCTGCCTGGCTTACATCGAAGATGAAAACATCAGCGTTGAAGGGTTGATGGAGCACATTCCGGGGCCTGATTTCCCTACTGCGGCCATCATCAATGGTCGTCGCGGTATCGAAGAGGCGTATCGCACCGGTCGCGGCAAAATTTACATTCGCGCCCGTGGCGAAGTAGAGGCTGACGCGAAAACAGGCCGTGAAACCATTATCGTCCATGAACTTCCTTATCAGGTAAATAAAGCGCGCCTGATCGAGAAGATTGCGGAGCTGGTAAAAGAGAAGCGTATTGAAGGCATCAGTGCGTTGCGTGACGAGTCTGACAAAGACGGCATGCGCATCGTCATTGAGATCAAACGCGATGCGGTCGGCGAAGTGGTTCTGAATAACCTGTATTCCCTGACACAGCTGCAAACTTCGTTCGGTATCAATATGGTGGCGCTGCATCAGGGCCAGCCGAAGATTATGGCGCTGAAGGAGATTCTGGAAGCCTTTGTTCGCCATCGCCGTGAAGTTGTTACGCGTCGTACTATTTTCGAACTGCGTAAAGCGCGCGACCGTGCACACATCCTTGAAGGGCTGGCGATTGCGCTGGCGAATATCGATCCGATTATTGAGCTGATTCGTCGGGCGCCAACGCCTGCAGAAGCGAAAAGCGGCCTGATCGCGCAGCCATGGAAACTGGGTAATGTTTCCGCCATGCTTGAGCGCGCCGGTGATGACGCCGCCCGTCCAGAGTGGCTGGACGCCCAGTTTGGTATTCGCGACGGCCAATATTATCTGACCGAACAGCAGGCGCAGGCCATCCTTGATTTACGTCTGCAGAAGCTGACGGGACTTGAGCATGAAAAACTGCTCGACGAGTACAAAAACTTACTCGATCAGATCGCCGAACTGATTAACATCCTGCAAAATGCGGAACGTTTGATGGAACTCATTCGTGAAGAGCTGGAGTTAATGCGCGATCAGTTTGGCGATGAACGCCGAACCGAAATCACGGCTAACAGCGCTGACATCAATATTGAAGATCTCATCAATCAAGAAGATGTTGTCGTAACGCTGTCACATCAGGGTTATGTCAAATATCAGCCGTTAACGGATTACGAAGCGCAGCGCCGTGGCGGTAAAGGCAAATCAGCAGCCCGTATTAAAGAAGAAGACTTTATTGATCGTCTGTTAGTTGCTAATACGCACGATACGATTCTGTGCTTCTCAAGCCGTGGTCGTCTGTACTGGATGAAGGTCTATCAGCTGCCGGAAGCCAGCCGTGGCGCGCGTGGACGACCCATCGTCAACCTGCTACCGCTGGAAGCCAACGAGCGCATCACTGCTATTTTGCCGGTCCGCGAGTACACTGAAGGCTTTAATATCTTCATGGCAACCGCCAGCGGTACGGTGAAGAAAACGGCCCTGAAAGAGTTCAGCCGCCCACGTAGCGCCGGTATTATTGCGGTCAACCTGCGTGAAGATGATGAGCTGATTGGCGTGGCGCTGACCAACGGTAGCGATGAAACCATGTTGTTTTCCGCGGCGGGCAAGGTGGTGCGTTTCGCCGAAACGGCAGTCCGTGCAATGGGACGTACCGCATCGGGCGTTCGTGGCATCAGGCTGGCAGAAGGCGATCGCGTTGTGTCGCTGATTGTGCCGCGTGAAGATGGCGCCATTCTTACCGTGACGCAGAACGGTTACGGTAAACGTACCGCTAACACGGAATACCCAACCAAATCGCGTGCGACTCAGGGCGTTATCTCGATCAAAGTCACTGAACGTAACGGCCCGGTAATTGGTGCGGTGCAGGTCGTTGACAGCGATCAGATCATGATGATTACCGATGCGGGTACACTGGTTCGCACGCGCGTTTCAGAAGTCAGTATCGTGGGCCGTAATACGCAGGGTGTCATTCTGATTCGTACCGCAGAAGACGAGAACGTAGTGGGTCTGCAGCGTGTGGCTGAACCGGTTGAGGAAGAAGAGTTAGATTCCATTGATGGCAGCGTCGCAGAAGGTGATGACGATATTGCACCGGAAGCTGACATCGACGATGAAGACGAAGCGGCTGACGACGAAGAGTAATGTTGTGCCAGGCTGAAATTCAGGCTTAACGGTAAACGGCAGGTCAGGGGAAACCCGACTTGCCGTTTTTATCTAATGGCTTACCTGTCTCAACTGAACCGCATTAAATTTTACGCAGCGCCTGTTAATACGGGTTGCTGGATCGTTACGTCTGAAACCCTGATACGCCAACGTTCCCTGTTCCTAAAACCCTGTCAGATCAGCCCCCGGCTGGCTTTTTTCGCATGATAAAGCTAGTGTATGGGCATTCCACATTCATCACGCGATTCACCTTGCCAACTGCGAGTTTCCTTTGAAATATCTTGTCTCTTTTCGCACCACGCTTCGCATTTCGCGCTACTTATTCAGAGCGCTGGCGCTATTGATTTGGTTGTTGGGCGCGGTGCTTACCTCGTTCTATATCATCAATGTGCTTCATGAAAAAGAGAACCAGGTGCGTCAGGAATTCTCCAGTAATTACGGCCTGACAGAATGGTACGTTCGGCACTCAGCCGACATGTTGCGTGAACTGAAATTTATCACCGAAAACCGCTTAACCAATGCCAACAATGGGCTGGATGTTTTGACCGGCATGATGCCCGGCAAATCGACTCAACCCCAATTCACGCCGCTGTTTTCCGATGGCGATTGCACTTCAATGAGTAAAGCCTGGCGCAGCTCACTGGATTCGCTGAGCTATTACATCAACTACTGGAAAAGCAATTTCGCCTCGTCTTACGAACTTAATCGCATGTTCTTTATTGGAGGAGAAAATCAGTGCCTCGCCGATTTCACCATCGGCAGCAGCAGTGTCGATCGTGAACGCAGCCTGAAAACCTTGCGCGAGCATGTCCTGCACTACCGCAACAGCAATGAAGAAGAACGGCGCAATCCGATATACTGGATAAACAACAGCACGCAGCCTGGCATTGGCAATTTCTATATGGTGATGCCGGTATATGTTGCCAATAAACTGCAGGCGCTGCTTGGCGTTGAGCAGAATATCCGCCTCGACGAATTTATTCAGCCGGGTAATTTGCCTGTCGTTGCTACCATTACCGACAGTAACTATCGTCCGTTAATTACGTCGCGCCGTGGCGGCGTTGGCTTTGCAATGGATGATTTGCCCGATGAAAAAACCTGGTTTGGCTACCTGGATGGTTATCGCCAGCTGGTGCTGAAAAAGCCGCTGCCACCGTCTGACTTAAATGTAGTGTGGTCGGTTTCCACCGATGTGCTGGTTGATCAACTCAAGCTGTTGATGATTAACGCGTTGCTACTGAATGTACTTAGCGCGGTATTGCTGTTTACGTTTGCCTGGCTGTTTGAGCGCCGTATGTTTCTGCCTGCTGAAGAGAACGCCCATCGGCTGGAAGAACATGAACAGTTCAACCGTAAAATTGTCGCTTCAGCACCGGTAGGCATTTGTATTCTGCGCACCAGCGACGGCACCAATATTCTGAGTAACGAACTGGCGCATAACTATCTGACCCTGCTGACGCAGGAAGATCGCCAGCGCCTTAATGAAATCATTGGCGGGCAGCAGGTTAACTTTGTTGATGTGCTTACCGGTAGCAATACCAACCTGCAAATCAGTTTTGTGCATTCACGCTATCGCAACGAAAACGTAGCGATTTGCGTATTAGTGGATGTTTCTGCGCGCGTGCGCATGGAACAGTCATTACAGGAGATGGCGCACGCAGCAGAGCAGGCCAGCCAGTCAAAATCCATGTTCCTGGCGACCGTCAGCCACGAGCTGCGGACGCCTTTGTACGGCATCATCGGCAACCTTGACTTGCTGCAAACCAAAAAGTTGCCAGCCAGCGTGGACTCTCTGGTTACGGCGATGAATAACTCCTCCAGCCTGTTGCTCAAAATCATCAGCGATATTCTCGACTTCTCAAAAATTGAGTCGGAACAGCTAAAGATTGAGCCGCGTCCGTTTGCGCCGCGTGAAGTAATTACCCACATTGTGGGTAATTATCTGTCGCTGGTAGTGAAAAAACGCCTGACATTATATTGTTACATCGAACACGATGTGCCGCAGTCGCTGGATGGCGATCCGCTGCGCTTGCAGCAGGTCATCTCTAATCTGTTGAACAACGCCATTAAGTTTACCCATACCGGCTGCATTATTCTGCACGCCTACGTGTGCGAGGGGTATCTGGCGTTCCGCGTACGTGATACCGGCGTCGGCATTCCGGCGAAAGAAATGCCGCGTTTGTTTGATCCGTTTTTCCAGGTGGGTAGCGGCGTACAGCGTAATTTCCAGGGAACCGGCCTGGGGCTGGCAATTTGTGAAAAATTGATCAACATGATGGATGGCGATATTGAGGTTGACTCTGAACCCGCTATGGGTAGCCAGTTCATCGTGCGCATTCCCATTTATAAAGGGCAACAGCCTTCGCCGCCGCTGCTGGAAGGAATGCAGGATAAAACTATCTGGCTGGCGATGCGTAATGAATATCTGGCGCAGTTTATCGAACGGTTATTGCAGCAGCAGGGGATTCAGGTCGCTGAATATAATGGCAAGGCGGGCAGCGATGACGTCTTGCTGTCTGATTATGAGCCAGAGATCGATACACCGCTGCGTGCCGGTATCATCTTTAATGGTGGGCATGCCGATATGCCGCGTGAATACCAGCCGGGGCGCTGGGTTCATAGCACAGCCACTTTACATGAACTGCCAACGTTGCTGGCACGCATCTATCGCATTGCTGTCGAGAGTGAGGCCGCTGATACGCTACTGCTAGTGGGTCCTGTCGAAGAAAAAGTACATAACGACGATCTGATGGTCCTGATCGTTGACGATCATCCGATAAACCGTATGTTGCTGTCTGAGCAGCTGGGAACATTAGGTTATCAGGTCAAAACGGCTCAGGACGGCGTGGATGCGCTCAATGTATTAAGTCGCAATGAGATCGATATTGTCCTTACCGACGTTAATATGCCAAATATGGATGGTTACCGCCTGACACAGCGTTTACGCCAGTTAGGTCATGTTTTCCCTGTCATTGGCGTTACGGCGAATGCCTTAGCGGAAGAGAAACAGCGCTGTATGGATGCGGGGATGGACAATTGCCTGTCGAAACCGGTGACGTTAGACGTGCTAAAAGTGACGCTGGCAATTTATGCTGAACGGGTACGCAAAGCGCGGCAAGGATAGCGCGGTAAGGGTAGGGCGAAAGAGAAAGGCGGTACTGAACGCACCGTCTGAGCCTGCCAGCGCAAATCACACAGACGATAGTAAAGTTGCAGAAACGTCATCCATGACGGCTCGGTTCGCGCCGTTCATGGCGCGGAACGCTTTACTTTTCGGCCTGTGCTTTCCGCGCTTCAGGTTTGTCAGCAGCCGAAGCGTGGCTGGATGTATGACTGCCGGAAACCACTTAGTCTCTTTCGACTTGCGTCGCGCTCACGGAAGAGAGGTAGTTCAGCAGAGCAATGTCATTATCCACGCCCAGTTTCATCATCGCCGACTTTTTCTGGCTACTGATGGTCTTAATACTGCGATTCAGCTTTTTAGCGATTTCCGTTACCAGGAAACCTTCGGCGAACAAACGCAGGACTTCACTCTCTTTCGGCGATAAACGCTTATCGCCGTAACCACCGGCACTGATCTTCTCAAGTAATTTTGCTACGCTTTCTGGCGTGTATTTTTTGCCTTTCTGCAGGGCAGCCAGCGCCTTCGGCAGATCGGTAGGTGCGCCTTGCTTCAGCACAATCCCTTCAATATCCAGATCCAGTACTGAACTCAGAATGGCCGGGTTATTGTTCATGGTCAGAACGATAATCGACAGATCGGGATAGTGGCGTTTAATGTATTTAATCAGCGTGATGCCGTCGCCGTATTTTTCACCTGGCATAGAAAGGTCGGTGATCAGAACGTTAGCATCCAGTTTGGACAAGTTGTTAATCAGTGCTGTTGAGTCTTCGAACTCACCTACAACATTAACCCATTCAATTTGTTCCAGTGATTTTCGGATACCGAAAAGAACAATTGGATGGTCATCGGCAATAATTACGTTTAAGTTATTCATCTTATTGGTTACCTTGCTGCAGCAGTTGGTTGACGTAAGCGTCAATATCACTGGTGGTATTTGTAATGTTTGAATCGTCACACACATTAATGTGCTGTTCTAACTCTTCACAAAGCTGTTTGCCTGGTAGCAAATTGAGCATGGCAAACACGCCTTTTAGGCGATGCGCTGTCTGAGCAAGCGAGGCGTAATCCTTTTCCGCCGACTCAGTATACAATCTCTTTACATCATCCGGTACTGTCTCAGTGAATAGCTGGAAATAACCCCCGCTCATAAGTGGCGTGGCAGCCTCTGTTTCAGTGTTATCCTCCATAACATCATGGGACAATTGCTTCTCAATCAGCGCCAGCAGCGCATCAAGTAACGCGCTGCTCAGATTGAAATTGACCCGATATTGCTGGTCGTTCAACGCATGATGGCCAAGTTCATCCTCAGCCAGCAGCAGTGCCCAGCCCGTTAATTTTGCCGGATCGTCTGTCACCAGCACGTCATGATCTTGTCCTGAAATACGTTCATCAGGCGTCAGGCAACGTGCGCCCCAGTTTTCCAAATGACGACACACGATTTTGTGCACATCTTCCATAGCGATTTCCACTAATGCGGTCACGCCATCAAGAATTTTCTCTTCTTCCTCTACACTTCTTTGCTCCAGCGCGAGCGGCAACTGGATGTTATAACGCGTACCGATGTCGGCTTTTGCCACGATTTCCAGGCTGCCGCCCATCTGTTTACAGAGCTGTTTGCACAAGAAAAACGCCATGCCAGAAGCCTGACCGTAGCGATCCTGGCTGGTATCACCCAGGAACGGGAAATCAACATTGGCCAGTTCATCTACTGTTAAGCCTGCACCGGTATCTACCAGCTCAATGCTCAGGCGATCGGCATGTTGTTCAGGCGTTTTTACATCAAGTGAAATCTTACCCCAGCGCGTGGTGGTCAACGCATAATGCACCAGCGTGGTCAGCACTTTTCGCAGCGCACGACGATCGCCAAAACGCATTTCATCATTAGGTTGATGATTATTAACCACCAGTGATAAGCCTTTGCGGCGCATCAGCGGCAAACTTTCCAGCGCGATTTCATCTAACAATTCTTGTAAATTAAATACCGTGGCGTCAGGCGACCAGTCGTGCGCTTCAAGGCGATTCAGCAGCACAATATCATCGACCAGGCGTGATAAACCCTGGCTTTCATCCAGCACGTCAAGCACGGCTTCGTTGTGATCGTGCTGACTCAGTTGCACCAGTTGGGCCACCATTTTTTCCAGCGGCACATTTATCGCATGGCCCAGATTCTGTAGCAGTTGCTGACGCATCTGGTGATTACGATCCAGTACCTGCTGCGCTTTTTGCAGCTTCTTATTCACCAGCAACTCACGATCCTGATCGCGCATCATAAATAGCTGGGTATGCGGCGATAGCATGCTGCGTGCGTGACGGATTTCATACACTTCGTTATTAATGGTTGCCTGCAATACGCCCTGATGTTGGTCTGACATGTTGATGATTTTTTGTAAATTAAGATGAGGCAACAGGTGCTCTGCAATTTTATTGCTCAGCAAAGTACGGTTGCTGGCAAAGTCATATACCAGTAAGCCGACCGGCAAGCTGGCGACGATCTCTTCATTCAGAACCCGCAGCGAATCAAGTTCCGCACTCTGGTTCTCGCTGGGACGCAGCGACTGCTGACGCAGCAGCACCATGCCCGCAAGCGACAGCAGGAACAGCAGCAGGTTACTCAGCAGCGGCCATAACAAATTGTGTAGCGTATCGATAAATAAGCGGGTAACCGGAACGCGATATACCAGCTGTAACGAGGTGCTCGGCAGCGTGGCGGCAATTTCTAAGTTAGGGTTTGCCAAAGAAATTTGCGAGTTCTCTGCCTCTTCCTGATCGGTACTGCTCGGCAACGCCGCGACCTGACGCAGCTGGAAGTTTTCCAACGGCATATTCTGTGGGATCAGGTCATTAATTGGCAGATCAAATGCCACCACCGTTGCCAGATGGCCTGGCTGATTGAAGGTGGTGCGCACGGTAAAATAGTGGTCGTTCTGAAAGGATAAATGGCGCAGCGGCGAAAAGCTTTCTCGCTCGTCCAGCGCATTGGCCTGCTGAAGCATCTCAGCACGGCGTCCATCAACCAGCGAACTGATGGCGCTTTCTTTATAACGTGTCGCCATATCTTTCAGCGGCAGCGTTGAGATCATAATCAGACTGTTATCCTGCCCATTCAGAAAATACATCGACCAGGTTGGATTTTCTGCACCCCACAACGTATCCAGATAACTGGACATACGCATGGTCATGTCGAGCGTGCTGCTGTCATGCGATCCAAAAATCAGCGCTTCGGTTTTGCGACGGGTTTTTTCGAGATAATAAACATCAGGGCGCAGACGCGTCTCCTGCAGGCTGCTGGTCGGCGTCGATCCCGCTGCACTGGTAGCCAGATTTTCATAAATCTGCCAGGTGGCGAAACGGTAAGCATCAATGCGTTTTTGCATGGCGCGCGCCACGTCAGTCATGGCATAACGTTTTTCGGTCAGCCAGGCGTTCACCGAGTTGTGCACCACAAAGCCCAGCGCCAGTAACAGCACCAGATTGAAAACCACAAAAAAGCGGGTGACATTGCCTGATGTCAGGGGAAACTTATACAACATAACGTCTCAGATACCTGAATTATCGCGCAACCAGTCGCGCACTGGCCGCCACAGCTAGCAGTAATAGCGCAATTAGCAAAAACGCGCCGCTGAGGCTGAACCATTGAGAAATGAATCCGATTAAGGCCGGACCTGAGAGAATACCCGCATATCCCAGCGTTGTCATGGCTGAAATCGCCAGGTTTGCTGGCATATCCTGTTGATTCCCGACAGCATTGAACAACATCGGCACCGTATTAGCTAAACCAAAACCGACCAGCAAAAAGGCGAGCAGCGCCATCTCAGGCCAGGGCAGCAACACAGCCAGCGACATGCCCGCCGCTGCGGCTAAGGCGCCAGTCAGCATGACCGGATAGCGACCAAAGCGATGAATGACGCTGTCGCCAGTGAAGCGTCCCAGCGTCATCGCCACCGAAAACAACGCATAGCCGAGACCCGCATGAGCGGGCGGCATCGTCGGGCTTTGTAGCAGCAGTAGCGCACCCCAGTCCAGCACCGCGCCTTCGGCCAGAAACAGGATAAAGCACAGCACACCGAGAAACGCCACCCAGCCGCGTGGGATCACCAGCCACGGCTGTTCGGGCTGATGCAGCCGATCGTTCATAAAACCAGGAAGACGCCATATCAGTAGCAGCAGCATGATGGCCATCACGACTAAAACGGCAGTGAGCGGTGTGAATGCGGCACTCAGTAACAGACTAACCGTTCCCGCGCCTAAGATGCCGCCCAGGCTGAAGAAGCCGTGAAAGCCTGACATCATCGGGCGACCCGCTGCTTTTTCTACCTCGACCGCCTGATAGTTCATTGCCACATCCAGTGTGCCCAAACCGGCACCGAACAACATCAGCGCAGCAGCCAGTAATAGATGAGATGCTGCGGTTGCCAGCAGCGGCAGCATAATCAACACCAATAGCGTTGATACCAGCATGACGCGGCGGCAACCAAAACGTGCCACCAGCTTACCGGTGACCGGCATCGCTGCCAGCGATCCAATCCCTAAACACAGCAGCAGCGCGCCCAGCGACGCACCCGTAAGCTGTAAACGATCGCGTGCGAAAGGCACCAGAGGGGCCCAGGCAGACATGGCTAATCCGTTAATTAAAAAGATAGTGCGCGTGCCCCAATGCAGGCGGCTGGTATGTCTGTTCTGCTGTGCGGTATTCAGTGCGGTCATAGCTTAAATTCATCGGTGACAAAGCGGCCAAGTGTAGCATTGAAGCCGTTAATTCTCTGCGCGTAATAGGTATTCATCAAACGGGTGATCATTAGCGAACAATCGGCAAAAAAGGGAGTTTACCGACTTTTTCCCCGCCGCGATTTTTTTCCAGAACTTTCCTGGCATAAACCTGGCGAAGTAGAAATCGTCTCGCCAGATACCCTTCAGGACGAGGCAAAACGCGATCAATATTACTATCGTGTCTATGTTCGTACCCAGAAAGCAGAGCTAACGAACCGGGCAGGCCGAAAATTCCCGATTGTGCCGGGTATGGTGGCGAATGTGGAAATTAAAACCGGTCAGAAATCAGTAATAGATTATTTACTTAAACCCCTGAATAAAGCCAAAGAATCGATGCGTGAGCGTTGATCATTCGATCCAGCGCTATATCCACCTCTCTTTATTATCAGCATAAATTAAGTCGAATATTGTTTGCCGGTTAAATGAATAACCCGTGCTGAATTTGACCTTTAGTGCGGTCTGCAAACGCTGTTATTTTAAGACGTAAGTTAAGTTTACGTTTAAATAAGACAGGGAGACATTTTGTGCAAAAAAATGCCGGACAATCATGTCCGGCGGGAAATTAGGGTAAATATCTCATTCGGGGTGAATGAAGGTAATAATGAAATAAATGATGATAGCGGGATCTATTGTAGGCACTGATGAGATATAAGTTTTATCATTCAGTGCTGAGAAGGACATGATTCAACTTTTTGATTTTAAAGGGAATTAAATTAAGTAAACATTTTGTGCTATGTTTATCATCAATATGTGCTGGTTATTAGTTCCCCAAAATTTACTTATTGAAATAACTATTGCGGTTTATGAAACAGTTTCGGAAATTTAGTAGCATTTTCGCGGTGGATTATTGCTCTTTATAAAAGAACAATGGCTTGCCGGCTGAATTTTTAATCGTTCAGTTTGCAGTGGCAAATTATAAAGGCACATAACAGAGGGTAATAAAATGAAACTTCGCATTCTCTCCCTGATGGTTCCTGCGTTGCTGGTCGCCGCAGGTTCAGCAAACGCAGCTGAGATCTATAATAAAGACGGTAATAAATTAGACCTGTTCGGGAAAGTTGATGGTCTGCACTATTTCTCAGATGACGATGGCACCGATGGTGACCAGTCGTATCTGCGCTTTGGTTTCAAGGGCGAAACCGAAGTTAATGATCAAATTACTGGTTACGGTCAGTGGGAATATCAGGCTGCACTGAATACGGCTGAGTCTGAAGGCACCGCAAATAGCTATACCCGTATTGGTTTTGCCGGTTTGAAATTTGGTGATGCAGGTTCACTTGATTATGGTCGCAACTATGGCGTGACGTATGACATCGGCGCATGGACCGACGTACTGCCTGAGTTCGGCGGCGATACCTATGGCGCAGATAACTTCCTGTTCCAGCGCGGCAATGGCATGGCAACCTATCGCAACACCAACTTCTTTGGCCTGGTTGATGGCTGGAACTTTGCCGTGCAGTATCAGGGGAAAAACGGCGACGGTGACGAATCACCGAATGGCCGTGACGTACTGGGTCAGAACGGCGACGGCTGGGGCCTGAGCACCACTTATGATCTGGGTTCTGGTTTTGGTATCGGTGCGGCTATGTTCCAGTCTGATCGTACTAATGACCAGAATGGCCGGAACAATCCAGCCATACTGGGTCGTGGTGATAAAGCCGAAGCCTACACCGGCGGCCTGAAATATGACGCGAACAATATTTACCTGGCAGCGATGTACACCAAGTCTTACAATGCGACGCGCTTCGGTGACAGTGATTCAGCCGCTTACGGTTACGCAGATAAAGCAGAAAACTGGGAACTGGTTGCACAGTACCAGTTTGATTTCGGCCTGCGTCCATCACTGGCTTACGTGACTTCTCGTGGTACAGATATTCAGGGCTGGGGCAAACAGGACCTGAAAAAATATATTGATGTAGGTGCGACTTACTACTTCAACAAGAACATGTCTACTTATGTTGATTATCAAATCAACCTGTTAGACGACAATGATTTTACTGATGCTGCCGGTGTTAATACCGACGACGTTGTCGCCCTGGGCCTGGTTTACCAGTTCTAAGCGGACAGGGAGCGTGACTCTCTCACGCTCCCCTTTTTTTATTCCGCTGAACGCCATTTCTTTTGCTTCCGCGCCCTGTTAACGGGTGGAACGCTTCCTTCAAAGGCCGAACCTGCTAAGGTGAAGGCTGAAAAATCCAGCCAGCGTTGCCAGCCTATACGCTTTGGTTGTGTCTTATCCATTCCGCACCTCTCAGAGTTAAACGCTGATTTAACAGTGCAGAATTCATGCCAGTTTCACCGCTCGTAACGCCACGGAGACCGACTGGAAACTGGTAAACTGCCGCCGCCCTGATGAAGGGAACAATGTTCTGTTTTGGTGCAGAGAGCGTTAATGCTGGCGCGGCTGGGAGGGCGCAATATGTCTGATGCGCTTTTGCTGCCACAGTTTATAACTGCTGAAGGCAAACAGGCCGAGAGCGATGGCGAGAATTATATAAATCATCTGATGCTCCTTTAATGTCATGCCCCGGTTGCGAGCGGAAGCCTTCATGGTGGCAATGGCCTGACAATGGATCAAGACGATTTTCACGGATTTACGAGTTGTTTATGCTTTGTATCAGCTTGGAATAAAGTTTTACAGGTGAGGAATGATGCGTATTCAGATTAATCTGCCGTTAGTGGTTTTGGCAATGTTTTTATTAGCAGGCTGTGATCAAGGTTCGCCCTCGCAGACCCTGGTACTGGAAGGCAAAACCATGGGGACCGTATGGCGCGTCAGTATGGCAGGCGTGGAAGCCGGGCGTAAAATTGCCTTGCGGCAGGCGATACAAAAGCAGCTTGATGCCGATGATGCTGAGCTTTCTACCTGGAAGCCGGACTCGACGTTATCGCGTTTTAATCAAAACCAGAGCAGGGAGCCGCAACCGGTAAGCGCCAATATGGCGGATATTGTCACCGAAGCGTTGCGCATTGGTCATAAAACGTCGGGCGCGATGAATATCACCGTCGGGCCGTTGGTCAATCTCTGGGGGTTTGGACCGGACAGGCAGCCAGCGCGTACACCCAGCGAGGCACAAATTGCTGCCGCTAAAGCCTTAACCGGCTTACAGCATTTACGCGTGCTTCAGGGCGTAGATGGGCAGTGGCTACAAAAAGATCTGCCAGGTTTGTATGTTGATCTTTCAACGCTGGGCGAAGGATTTGCTACCGATCATCTGGCACGTTTACTGGAGCAGCAGGGCATCAGTAATTATCTGGTGTCGGTGGGCGGGGCAGTATTGAGCCGCGGCAACAATGCCAGCGGTCAGCCGTGGCGCGTGGCAATTCAAAAACCTACCGATCGTGAAAATGCGGTGCAGGCGCGCGTTGAACTGCACGGTCATGGCATCAGTACGGCGGGCAGCTATCGCAACTATTATGAACTAGACGGCAAACGCATTTCCCACATCATCGACCCCGCCACAGGGCGGCCAATTGAGCACAGGCTGGTTTCGGCAACCGTAATTGCGACGACCGCGCTTGAAGCCGATGGCTGGGATACCGGGCTGATGGTGCTGGGCAGTGAAAAGGCGAAAGCGCTGGCGCTAAAAGAGCATCTGGCCGTGTATTTAATCAGCAAACAGGGCGACCAGTTTGTTAGCTGGATGTCTCCGCAGTTTGCCGCTTTCCTTATTAAACAGTGATCGACAGGAGGGCCACTATGCTGGATCTGTTTAGCGAAGATGAACCATGGCAAGAACCGCTGGCGGAAGGGGCCGTCATTTTACGCCGCCGCGCACGCGACAATGCTGATGCGCTTTATCAACACATCTTGTCCATCTCCGCGCAAAATCCGTTTGCCTATCGCATCACGCCAGGCGGTCATCGTATGTCGGTAGCCATGACCAACTGCGGCGATTTTGGCTGGTCTACTGATTCGCGCGGTTATAAATACAGCGAACAAGACGATCAAAACAACCGCAAATGGCCGCCGATGCCGCACTTATTTCGCAGCCTGGCGCAGGAGGCCGCCCGCGAAGCAGGTTTCCCTCTGTTCAACCCAGACGCCTGCCTGCTTAACCGCTATGAACCGGGGGCAAAACTGACGCTGCATCAGGATAAAGATGAGAAGGATTTGCGCCAGCCGATTGTGTCGGTATCACTGGGTTTGCCGGCGGTATTTCAGTTTGGCGGGTTTGAACGTGGCGACAGCGCTCAGCGTATATTGCTGGAGCACGGCGACGTGGTGGTGTGGGGCGGGCCATCGCGCCTGCGCTATCACGGGATTTTACCGCTGAAACCGGGCGTGCATCCGCTGATCGGCGCCTTCCGTTATAATCTGACCTTCCGTCGCGTGCATTAACAGGGGCGTCAATACGCCCTGCGAATAATTATTGCTATCATTCCGCATCGCTTTAAACTGCAGGCTGCTTTTTGACTGCTGGATACTTTTTATGACGTTGTTAAACGTTGTTTTTCGCCAGTTCCGCTGGCCATTTATCGGGGTTATTTTCCTTACCTTGCTGAGCGCGGCGTTAGGTATTGGCATGATCGCCTTTATCAATCGTGAAATGATTGTCGCCATCAATACCTCCTTTAGCGTACTGCCGCAGTTCCTGTTTCAGCTGTTGCTGTTAATGGCAGTGACGCTGGCTTCACAGCTGGCATTAACGCTGCTTGGGCATCAGTTTGTCTGGCGCATGCGTGGTCAGTTTATCAAACGTATTCTGGATACACGCGTCGAGCGCATTGAGCAAATTGGCAGCGCGCAGTTACTGGCAGGATTAACCAGCGACGTACGTGCGATTACCATCGCCTTTGTCCGCTTGCCGGAGCTGATCCAGGGCATCATCCTTACCCTCGGCTCGGCGATATATCTCGCCTGGCTGTCACCTAAAATGCTGATAGTGACCAGTTTATGGCTGACCGTGACACTCTTCGGCGGCTGGTTACTGGTATCGCGTGTTTATCAGCATATGGCGAAGTTGCGTGAAGTTGAAGATAACCTGTATCGGGATTATCAAACGGTAATTGATGGGCGCAAAGAGCTTCAGCTTAACCGCGAACGCGCCAGACTGGTGTACGACACCGTTTATCTGGAAGATGCTAACACCTACCGTCATCATATTGTGCGTGCCGATACTTATCATCTCAGTGCAGTGAACTGGTCAAATATTATGACGCTGGGCGCGATTGGCATGGTGTTTTTTATGGCCAACAGTCTTGGCTGGGCCAACACGGCAGTTGCGGCGACCTTCTCGCTGACGTTGCTTTTTTTGCGCACGCCGCTACTTTCTGCTGTTGGCGCGCTACCCACCTTGCTTAGCGCACAGGTGGCATTTCGTAAACTCAACACCTTCGACCTGGCGCCTTATCAACCCGAATTTCCTACGTTGCCTACGCTAACCCACTGGCAAACGCTGGAACTGCGTGACGTCAGTTTTCATTATGGCGAAAACGGTTTTCAGGTCGGGCCAATTAACCTGACGTTGCGCCGGGGTGAATTAGTTTTCCTGATTGGTGGCAATGGCAGCGGTAAATCGACGCTGGCTATGCTGCTAACCGGTTTGTACCAGCCCCAGTCCGGCACGTTACTGCTGGATGGCAATGTGATTGATGCAAGCGACCTTGACATGTGGCGCAGGCATTTCTCGGCGGTATTTACCGATGTGCATGTGTTTGATCGCCTGATTAGCCGGGAAGGCGAACCCGCTAACCCGGCGCTGGTGCAGCAATGGCTGGAAAAACTGAAAATGCAGGACAAGCTGAAGATTGAAGGTAACCGGGTTCTCAACCTGCAGTTGTCAAAAGGGCAGAGCAAACGACTGGCATTGTTACTGGCGGCGGCGGAAGAACGCGACGTGCTACTGCTGGATGAATGGGCTGCGGATCAGGACCCACATTTTCGACGCATTTTCTATCGTGAGCTGCTACCGTGGTTACAGCGTTCCGGTAAAACCGTATTGGCTATCAGCCATGACGATCATTACTTTATCCATGCCGATCGGCTACTGGAGATGCGTGACGGGCAGCTTAATGAGCTTACCGGCAAAGAACGAGCGATGGCGACGCTGGACGCAGTAAAACGAACGGATACCGGCCATTAATACCTGCTGTCGGCTGTAGTTATACCGGTTTAGCCTGCCCGCTAAGCCGGTTTTTACCATCATGGGTTACCAGGGTAATGACATATTTATCCTGTAACAGAAATTCCGCCTGAAGCAAACAGCCTTCCTTAAAGGTTTCACTAAAGCGATGCGTCAACTGCAACGTGGCACACTGTGAGGCTAAATCCATCTGTATCAACTCGGCCTGATGAAAATCCATTGGCTGATGCAGCTGTGGCCATAACGCTTTGTAAACGCTCTCTTTCAGCGAAAACAGCAAGGTCGCGGCGAGAGAAAAATCCAGCGGCAGGGTATGTAAATAGGCTTTTTCGGCGGCACACATAAGCATCCCTGCAGTTTCATGTGCGGTTTCCGCTGTCATTTTCTGTTCAACATCGACCCCTACGCACAGCGACCGGCTGGTTGCCGCTACTACCACAACGCTATCGCTGTGTGACAACGATGCCTGTATGCCAGCTGGCCACAGCGGAGAGCGATCCGCCGCGTTATGCAGGATGAATCCGCTGTGTCCCAGCCGCGCCATGATTTGCCGGGCTAATACCCGGCTGGCAAGATATTCAGCACGGCGCTTTTTCACCGCTTTTTGCAGGCGCGGCGGCAACGGTAAACACCATTGTCCGCACAGCTCATCATGATAGCGGCTAGCGTCAAAGCGACCGATCGCCAGCAACGGATCGCTGTCATTCAGGTGTTGAGAAAGCACAAAGCCGCTTGCAGGAAGCGGCAGGGGAATGTCGGGATAGCGCATGCGGCATCACAATTAAGGTGAAAAAGGCATTTAATCAGCCCGCCGCAATAAGGGCAAGTGGCCCTGAATAGTCAGTCGTTAGGCGGGATGGCAAAACTTTTTAGTGAAACGACAAAGTGGTCATGCCCTTTGCTGATACGCGCACCGCGATCGCACCAACGAGACGCCAGACGAAAGAAATCGTCGCTGCCAATGTCGTATGCCAACTCAATTTTGCTAATGCCCGAATGCAACATATCTTCTGCATCTTTAAGGCTTTTCGCTTTGATGACCATAAAATATTCCGTCAAAATCAAGGGCCTTTAGCATAAGGCAGAGAAGTGACGTTTTTGTTTCAATTTAATGAAGAGTTAGTAGATTTGAGATTTTAGTGACGGATAACACAAAAGGCCGTGCTGTGTAACCGACTGAATATCCAATTAAAATAACAGCGTGTATGGCATTTTTCTGAGAATGCGACCAGCGCGAGAGAGCAGGGACATTCCGCAGCGGGCAGCACGATTCACGCAGTGAAAGGCCGCGCAATAAATGGCGGCCTTAGTGGGTTACTTATTGTCCGGCTGGGATGTCTTATCGCCGGACTCTGGTGCTTCAGATGGATCGTCTTTTTCGACTCGATGCATAAACTCTCCTCTTGTTACCCACACAAATCTGATTATAGTCGCGATTGCCGGTATAGAAGAGTTTCAGGCGATAAATGTTACAAGCCGATGAAAGTGCGGGTGAAATAAACCACTTTTACGTATGCTCCCTGTCATGCGGGAAGTGGTGGTTTGCCGGGCTGGGGAAGCAAAAGGCATGGGCTATGAAGCGCGAAATGCTTGCATCTGCTTACACGACCCGGTTGTCTGATCTGGCAGTAGCAAAATGAGCCAGAACCGTGTGGCAAGGTGCGGTAGTTTTTACCATCATTTTGCCATCGCGAACTTAAGCCAATAAAAAAGCAGCCATAACAGGCTGCTTTAGTTGGGAATTTTGGTCGGCACGAGAGGATTTGAACCTCCGACCCCTGACACCCCATGACAGTGCGCTACCAGGCTGCGCTACGTGCCGAACTGTGGAGAATGAGTCTACTGATAATTGCACTGATTGCAAGCTATCAGCAAACTAACTGCCTCATAATTAATCAGTTTGCGATAAAACGCTTCTCTTCCGTTAGCACTTGTAACAACAGCGCCAGCTGCGGCTTATGATCCTTTAGCGTATTTCCTCTGGCATCATAGGCGTGATAGCTACCATTGTTATCCAGCACCAGCGTGATCTGCGGCGTGGTAATCACTAATTTATTATCTTCACTACTGGCGACCCAATCGTGGTGGCGCTGAGCGGCAAACAGATCTTCACCCTGAGAATAATTTACTGGGTTGGTACGCACGTGCAGCAAGCGCTGCATCAGAGTGGTCATCACGTCTTGATGATCGGTTAAGCGATTTACCGTTTGCGCTGGCGTATCCGGCCAGTGAATCACTAACGGCACCTGCAACGCCGCGCGATTGCTGGCACTTTCGCCATCGCCATCCAGCGCCAGTCCCCGCTGTGCGGTAATGACTACCACGGTATTTTTCAATAAGTCTTGCTGCTCTAACGTATTCAGCACGTTATGAATTTGCGCATCTATCGCCGAAGTCTGATGTAAATAGCTACGTTGACGCGCTTTAGCCGTGTCGCCACTTAAATCTACACCGTTTAATGACACCCAGGAGAACCACGGATTGCCGTCATCTTTCTGCTTCAGCCAGTTCTGCCATTGCGTCACCGTTGCGCTATTTGGTTGGCTATTGCCGGCAGGTAAGGAGTAATCCGCCAGCAAGGCCTGGCGATAGAGCGGCGGATTAAAACCTTCCGACGAGAACAAGCCAAACTGATACCCCTGGCTGCTCAGTGCGCCGAGCAATGCCGATGGAGTCCGTGAGGCCAAAACGCCATTCATATAGCTGGCTGAAATGCCATAGAACAGACCAAACAGGCCTTTCTCAGGGGTATCCCCCGCGCTGAAGTGCTGGGTAAAACGTACATTATCGTTAGCAAACTGGTTCAACTGCGGCAGCGCTTTCTGCAGAGTGGCCCCGTTCAGACCGTCAACGGTAATCACCAGCAAATTGTTACGTGTACCGCCGTCGCGAAAGGTAATATCACTAAGCGGATATTGCACCGACAAGGCTTCTGGATCGCCTTGCTGCACCAGACGGCGTTGATATTCCTGGGCATCTAATAAACCATGACGCTCAAGAAAGCGGCGGGCCGTCATCGGATAAGAAAGCGGCAGGTTCGCGCGCTGCATGGTAATTGGACGATAGAAGTTGGCATCTGCCCAGATATACATCAGGTGACTGGCAAAGAAGGCACAGATAAACAGCGCTGCCAGCGGTTTACCAAACGAACGGCGATTAAGGCTGCGTAACTTCTGCCAGCTCCAGGTGGCAAACAACAACTGCACGAGGAATATCAGCGGTACGCAGATAAACATGAGTTGCCAGTCACGCGCCATCTCGCTTTGGTCGGGATTGATAACCAGCTCCCACACCACCGGGTTCAGGTGCAGGTGAAAGCGGCTAAATACCGCGCTGTCTACCATCACCAATGTCAACCCGACGGTGGCAATCACCGCCGATAACACCCTTAACAGCCGTTGCGACATCACCACAAAGGTGAGGGGGAAAATAAGCAGCAGATAAACGGCAAATACGATAAAGCTAAAGTGGCCAATCCAGCTGCTGTAAGCGTAAATACGTCCGGCCAACGAAGAGGGCCAGTCGGCGACCAACAGATAGCGACTGCCTAAAATCAGCACGAATAAGATATTAAACAGCGCAAACCAGTGTCCCCAACTGATCATCTGGGAGATTTTTTCGCGGTAGCGCTGCCGGTTGGTTACCATATTATAGGGTCAAATCAACTGTTAATGAGCGTTGTCGTCACGAACTGAAGACTGCAAAGCTTCAGCGAAAGATCGGGCCAGCGAACGGCGTTGAGCCGGGGCCACATCGTTATTAATCAGGTTGGTGACCATGTTTCCCAACACCATCAGGGAAAGGTCCGTCGGTGCCTGATCTTTTTCCAGGATTTGCACCATTTTCGCGAGGAGCTGCTCCACGCGTTCGTCACTGTAACGGGATGATTGTGGCATATCGTCGTCTAGGCTCATTTCAAAAGGCGATATATTACCGTAACAACGCGGTTTTTTCTGCAATTTTATCGAAAGTGCACCGTTGGTTTTACGCATGGAGTTGAAAGCCGTTGCAGGCGGTGTTTGAATACGCGCCTGAGCTTAAAGGAGAGTCTACCATGAGTCTGGATATCGACCAGATCGCCCTGCATCAGTTAATTAAACGCGACGAGAACCAGTTAGAGCTGGTGCTGCGCGATTCCTTGCTGCCTGCTACCCACACCGCTGAAGCGATGGTGGAAGAGTTGCACCGTGTTTACAGCGCCAAAAGCAAAGCTTACGGTTTGTTTAATGCCGACAGTGAACTGGCACAAGCGCTGCGCAACTGTCGCAAAGGAAACGATGATTTTCTCGCCTTCAGCCGCGCGGCAACCGGCCGTTTGCGTGATGAGCTGGCAAAATATCCGTTTGCTGAAGGCGGCGTGGTGCTGTTTGTTCATTATCGCTACCTGGCGGTGGAATACTTGCTGATCGCCGTGTTAAACAGCCAATCCAGCATGCGCGTCAATGAACAGATGGACATCAGCAGCACCCATTATCTGGATATTAATCATGCCGATATTGTGGCGCGTATTGATTTAACCGAATGGGAAACCAATCCAGCATCCACCCGCTATCTGACTTTTCTGCGTGGTCGCGTAGGCCGCAAGATCGCTGATTTCTTTATGGATTTCTTAGGTGCGGAAGTGGGGCTTGACACTAAAGCGCAAAACCGCGGCCTGTTGCAGGCAGTGGATGACTATTTCGATGAATCGAATCTTGATAAAAACGAGCGGCAGAACTATCGCCAGCAAGTGTACAGTTACTGCAACGATCAGCTGCAGGCGGGCGAAGAAATTGCGCTGGAAGATCTGTCGAGTGAGCTACCCCCGCTGGGCGAAAAAACGTTCCAGGCTTTTACTCAGGAACAGGGCTATGAGCTGGAAGAACACTTCCCGGCGGATCGCAGCACGCTGCGTCAGCTGACAAAATTTGCCGGTAGCGGCGGGGGGCTCACCCTGAATTTTGATGCCATGCTGCTTGGCGAACGTATCTTTTGGGATCCTGTCACGGACACGCTGACCATTAAAGGTACGCCACCGAATCTACGCGATCAGCTACAGCGTCGGACCAGCACTAAATAAGTGAATATCCGGGTAGGGCAGGTTCCCGGATTTTATCGCTAACTGAAAAAAGCTCCCAGAGCAGGTTTTCAGCTGGCAATAAAAAAGCCGGTTTCGCAACCGGCTTTTTTACTTCAATCCACTCGGCGATTAAGCACGAATGAAATCGATGTGGAACAGTTTTGGCTTGAACGGGTGACGCTGAACAGCCTGAACTTTTACTTTAGTTTCTTTACCGTCGACAACCAGAGTCAGAACGTCAGTATAGAAACCAGGTTTATCCTGGATATTCATCACGCTATCGTGATCCAGATCGATAGAAACAGCAGCTTCATTACCACCATAAACGATGGCCGGGAAGCGGTTCGCTGTACGCAGGCGGCGGCTCGCACCCTTACCCTGCTCTTTACGTTCTACTGCATTGATAGTGAACATTGCTATATCTCTTTATGATCCCTGCTACAGGCGACCCAGCAGCAGGAGGGTTATTCAAAATCGCTTTTACCCATGCAAAAGCGGGCGGCATTATAGCCGTTATAGGGTGGACGGGCAAATGATTATCCCAGCTCATTTGCCCGGCGAAAGCGGCCCTGATAATCAAATACTTTTTCACGGATCTGCCAGAAACGGCCTTTAGCCCGTGCCACGACGAAATCGGGATAACGCAGCAAGGGTTGCAAAGCCAGTACATCGGCGGCCGTTTGCCAGCCAAGCGGCACCCCTGGCGCACGCTGATGCGGACGCATAAACAGTTGTTCAAACGCTTTGCGCTGTCCGGCAGTTTGCAGGCGAAAGCGCTCGCTGACGTGGGTACCGTCCTCATCAAAATAGGTGGCTTTAAGCCATTCACCCTGGTTATCGCGCCCTTGCTCCAGCGTCATGCCGCCGCAGCGCAGCACTAAGGCATCTTTCAGTTTTAGCGCGGCTTTTAGCATGTCATCGGGATCGACAAGAATTTTGTCGCACTGATGGCAACGCCGCGCGGCGATGTCGTTTTCTGCCCCGCAATCCGGGCAACTTTTAAAACGAAAACGGTAATCACACTGCTCTCTTTCGCCATTGTCATCTTCCAGCACGCCCTGACAGCGACGACCAAAATGTTCGATAATCATGCCGTCGGCGGTCGTCTTGCCCCAAAAAGTATTGGCAAAACCGCAGGCCGGGCAAAACACCTGGACGGGCTGATTATCACTGGCGCCTTTGGGCATGCCGACTTCCGGTGTGAAGAGATCGTGCGGATTTCCCGCATAATCCAGAATAAGGCAATCAGTTTTACCGGGTGACAGGCGCAAACCACGTCCGACAATTTGCTGGTATAAGCTTACCGACTCGGTGGGGCGCAGAATAGCAATCAAATCAACATGGGGTGCATCAAAACCCGTGGTCAGCACCGCGACATTCACCAGAAATTTTAGCTGCTGTGCTTTAAACGCCACAATCAGCGCATCACGCGCTTTGGCGGGGGTTTCTGCTGATACCAGCGCGTTGTTGTCCGGCAGTAAGCGCAAAATTTCTCGGGCATGCTCTACCGTAGCCGCGAAGATCATTACGCCCAGGCGATCCGCCGCAAATTCGACGATCTGACGAATAATATGCGGCGTGACGCGCTGCTGCTGCTTCAGTTCGCGGTTGAGATCGGCGTCGCTGAACAAGCCGTTAGTCTGCACGCTGAGGCGACTAAAATCGTATTGTACTACCGGCATATCCAGCCGCTCTGGCGGCACCAGAAACTGATGCTTGATCATGTAACGCAGCGGTAATTCATAAATGCAGTCGCGAAACAGCGCTTTTTCATCGCCGCGTACCATGCCGTGATAATGGAAATGGTAAATCCAGCCTTTGCCGAGGCGAAAAGGCGTCGCGGTGAGACCGAGCAGTCGCAGTTGCGGATTGTGCTGTCGCAGGTGAGTAAAAATTTGCTGATACTGGCTGCTGCTGTCATCCCCGATGCGGTGACATTCATCAACGATCACCAGTGAGAAGGCGCTGTCGAATTGCTCAAGGTTACGCGCTACCGACTGCACGCTGCCAAACACAACTTTACGCTGGCTTTCTTTACGTTGCAGACCTGCGGCAAAAATATCCGCTTCCAGGCCGTACGCCTGATATTTGGCGTGGTTTTGTGCCACTAACTCTTTGACGTGAGCCAGTACCAGCACCCGGCCACGCGCCAGCCGCGCCAGTTCAGCAATCACTAAACTTTTCCCCGCCCCGGTTGGTAAAACAATAACGGCGGGTTCATGATGACGCCGGAAATATGCCACGGTGGCATTAACCGCGTCCTGCTGATAAGGACGTAAGGTAAAAGACATACCGATCATTTTTCTAAAACCGGTGGCAATTATGCCATGAAAGTGCAGCAAACGCTCTGTCAGGCGACGCCGGTTCAGGCTATACTTCCCGCACAATTTCAACGGTTAAAAACACCGTTTCAGTTTCCCTCCGCAGTAACAGGCAAAACGAATTCATGCGACTTGATAAATTCATTTCTCAGCAGCTGGAAGTCAGCCGTGCCATCGCCGGACGCGAAATCCGTGCTCAAAAAGTTACCATCAACGGTGAAGTGGTACGCGATGCTGCCTTTAAGCTGCTGCCCGAACACGAGATAGAGTACGACGGCAATATATTGCAGATGCAAACAGGGCCGCGCTATTTTATGTTCAACAAACCGCAAGGTTATGTTTGCGCGAATGAAGATCCCGATCATCCCACTTTACTTTATTTTATCGAAGAACCGATGGCGTTCAAACTGCACGCCGCCGGCCGGCTGGACATTGATACCACCGGGTTAGTGTTATTAACCGATGATGGCCAATGGTCGCACCGCGTCACTTCCCCGCGTCATCACTGCGATAAGACTTATCGTGTGATGCTGGAATCGCCAGTCAGTGACGACACGGAAGCGCAGTTTGCCGCTGGCGTGCAGCTGCATGGTGAAAAGAATTTGACTCAGCCCGCGCAGTTGCAGGTGATTACCCCAACAGAAGTGCTGCTGACGATCTGCGAAGGGCGTTATCATCAGGTTAAACGCATGTTTGCCGCTGTCGGTAACCGTGTGGTGGAATTACATCGTGAACGGATTGGCGGGATTGTGCTGGACGATGATTTAGCGCCAGGCGAATACCGTCCGCTAACCGAAGAAGAGATTGCCAGCGTCGGCCTGCCCGACGAGTTAAAACAAAAATAGCGGGAGCCTGTGTGCGCAAGGAAAAAAATTCACCGGTGGGTCTGGTGGTCATCCTCGGTTTATTAGCGATGTTGATGCCGTTATCGATTGATATGTACCTGCCTGCAATGCCGCAAATCGCGCGTGAATTTGCGGTATCGGCCGGCAGCGTGCAGATGACGCTTAATCTGTATATTCTGGGTTTTGCCGTGGGTCAGCTGGTGTATGGCCCGCTGGCTGACAGCTATGGCCGCAAACCGGTGATCTCCTTGGGCACATTGATTTTTGCCGGTGCGGCAGCCGCCTGCGCGCTGTCGCAATCCATCGATCAGCTGATTGCCATGCGCTTCCTGCATGGTTTATCTGCTGCGGCTGCCAGCGTGGTAATCAATGCGTTAATGCGTGACAGTTACTCGAAAGAGGATTTCTCACGCATGATGTCTTTCGTCATGCTCATCACTACCATCGCACCGCTGCTGGCCCCGATTATGGGGGGCTGGCTGTTGCTGATTTGGAACTGGCACGCTATCTTCTGGTCACTTTCTGTGGCCGGGGTGATTACCGCTCTGCTGGTGGCGACACAGATCCGCGAAACCCTGAAACCTGAACAGCGCCAGCGTTTTCATCTGCGCACCACGCTGGGCAATTTTGTGACCCTGTTTCGCCACAAACGCGCGTTCAGCTACATGTTGTCGAGCGGCTTCTCTTTTGCTGGTTTGTTTACCTTTCTCAACGCCGGACCCTTTGTCTATATCGAACTCAACCATGTCTCGCCGCAAAGCTTTGGCTATTACTTTGGCCTGAATGTGGTGTTCTTATTTGTGATGACGCTAATCAACAGCCGCGCGGTACGCCGTTTTGGCCCGGTTGCGCTGTTCCGTTTAGGCCTGTTAATTCAGTTTTGCATGGGCATCTGGCTGCTGGTGGTGAGTGCGCTGAACCTGGGCTTTTTGCCGCTGGTGTTTGGTGTGGCGATGTTTATTGGCTGCGTGTCGATGGTGTCGTCAAATGCTATGGCGGTCATTCTGGATGAATTTCCGCATATGGCGGGCACGGCGTCATCGCTGGCTGGTACGTTGCGCTTCGGCGTTGGGGCATTAGTGGGGGCATTACTGTCGCTTGCCAGCTTTAACAGCGCCTGGCCGATGGTCGGAACTATTGCTCTGTGCGCAACCCTTTCTGTCCTGCTGTTTTTCTATGCTTCCCGCCCGCGTGCCGCTGCCTGATTAGGCCACAGTCTGCATTGTACAATACAAAATTTTTTTATCATCGTCCTCAAAACTGAGGACGATGTTTCGCTTATGTGAAAAAATATAGCCAAAAAAGTAATCATATTGCGTCTAAAATGATTGTTAAGCGCTGCTGAACGCGGTACATATAGCCTTAAATTGCGAGACCACTCGCAAAAAAAATAATATTACCGACGCGCTTTATTTTGAAACGAGAAGGCAAACCTTGACGTCCGTATTCTATTTTGACCGGGAAAAGGGATTCACTGCGCTAGATGCCGTTCGTTGTGAATTAAGCGTTAATTTCTGGGGACATTAATGACAATGCTGCAACTTTCAGTTGTGCATCGCCTACCGCAGCGTTTCCGCTGGGCCAGCGATCGCCACAGCGCCATCGAAGCAGAGGATGGTGCGACAGATGAACAGGATGTGATTGCGCTGCGTCTGATCAGCCATGATGGCAAGCCCGCATGGGAAATTTTACATCAGCTTCAGGACGTGCTGGCCGCGATTCAGGTCGATTGCAAAGTCGCCGAATGTGAAGGGCAACCTTGCCTGTTTATTCAGCGCAGCGACGAAAGTGCGACCAATTGCTGTTTGAAGAACCAGGGCGTCGCCATTGCGGAAACTTTTAATGGTCACTAAATTGCGCCGAGGCGAGCAGCTCACGGGTATAGGCTTCGCCAGGCGTCGCAAACAATGTTTCACATTCACCCTGTTCAACCACTTCGCCTTGTCGTAGCACAATCAACTGATGGCAGAGCGTGCGCACGACGTCCAGGTCATGGCTAATAAACAGATAGCTTAGCTGATGTTGCTGCTGTAACCGGCGCAGTAGCGTCAGGATCTGTTTTTGTACGGAGCGGTCGAGTGAAGAGGTCGGTTCATCCAGCACAATGAGCTCCGGCTCCAGAATCAGCGCACGTGCAATAGCGATACGCTGGCGCTGTCCTCCTGAAAACTCAGCCGGATAACGGTGTCGGCTTGCCGTTTCCAGTCCCACATCTTCCATCACCGCGATGACACGCGCTTCCTGTTGCGCCGGGCTGAGCATCGGCTGATGTACCGCCAGACCTTCAGCGATGATTTGTTGCACCGTCATGCGAGGATCCAGAGGAGAACTAGGATCCTGAAACACCACCTGGATCCGGCGACGCAGCGGCAATAATTGTTTGCGCGTTATCTGGTGCAGCGGATGACCATCGAACCAAATTTCCCCTTGTGCCGGAATCAGACGCAGCAGGGCCAGACCCGTGGTACTTTTTCCCGAGCCAGACTCCCCGACTAAGCCCAGACTTTCACCGCGTTTCAGGCTGAAGGTGAGATTATGTAGCGCAATTTTTTCGCCAACCTGACGCTTTAGCAACCCCTGGCGCAGCGGGAAGCTAACGCGCAAATTCTTCACTTTAAGAATCACCGGCGCGTCGGCGGCAAGCAGTAGGGCGTGACCTTCCGGCTCGGCGGCGAGCAACTGCTGGGTATAGGGATGTTGTGGCTGACTGAGCAGTGTCTGGCAGCGATTGTGCTCAACTACGCTGCCGTGACGCATCACGCTGACGCTGTCTGCCAGCTGGCGTACGATATTCAGGTTATGGGTAATAAACAGCATGCCCATATTGAGTTCACGCTGTAATTCGCGCAGCAGGTTGAGAATTTGCGCCTGAACCGTGACGTCCAGCGCGGTGGTCGGCTCATCGGCAATCAGCAGTTTTGGCTGAGTCAGTAATGCCATTGCAATCATTACGCGCTGACGTTCGCCGCCAGAAAGCTGATGGGGGAAATCATTAAGTCGCGAAGCTGGCTGGCGAATACCCACGCGATCGAGACAGCTAATGATTTCTGCTCGCGCTGCATTGCGCCGCATGCCACGATGTAGCGACAGCACTTCATATAGCTGTTTTTCAACGTTATGCAACGGGTTAAGCGACACCATCGGTTCCTGAAAAATCATCGCGATTTTGTTCCCGCGAATGGCGCGCAGTTCACGTTCATGGCGATGTAACAGATCTTGCCCTTCAAATAAGATTTCACCGCTGGGATAAGTTACCGACGACGCATGTAACAGGCGCATAACCGACAGCGCGGTAACGCTTTTACCCGAACCGGATTCACCAACCAGCGCCAGGGTTTCACCGGCATTGATCTGCAATGACACGTCATTCACTACCGAACGCAGCGTTTTCCCCTGGCGGAAAGCCACGGAAAGATGATTAACAGTAAGCAGCGACGATGACATTTAATTTCCTTTGCTGGGATCAAAAGCGTCGCGCACCGCTTCGCCGATAAAAATGAGCAACGACAATAAAATCGCCAGCGAGAAAAATCCCGCCAGTCCAAGCCACGGCGCCTGCAGATTGTTTTTGCCCTGCAATAACAGCTCACCGAGTGAGGGTGAACCGATGGGTAAACCAAAACCGAGGAAATCGAGCGACGTGAGCGTAGTAATCGATCCACAAAGAATAAACGGCAGAAAAGTCAGCGTGGCGACCATCGCATTGGGCAGCATATGACGTAGCATGATACGACTATCGCTAACGCCCAGCGCCTGCGCCGCACGAATATAATCAAAATTGCGCGTGCGCAGGAATTCGGCGCGTACCACGCTGACCAGGCTCATCCAGCCAAACATCACCGTCACCAGCAACAGCCACCAGAAACCGGGCTGAATCACGCTGGAGAGCAAAATCAGTAAAAACAGCGATGGCATGCCCGACCATACTTCAATCAGCCGCTGCCCGACTAAATCTACCTTGCCGCCAAAATAGCCTTGCACTGCGCCCACCACGATACCGATTACGCTGGAGAATAGCGTCAGCATTAAGCCAAACAGCAGTGAAATCCGCGTGCCATATAGCAATCGAGCCAACACATCGCCGCCATTCGCGTCGGTGCCGAGCCAGTTTTGCTTTGACGGCGGCGAAGGGAAGGGGACCTGGCTGGCGTAATTGATCGTGCTGTCGCTAAAGCGGATCGGCGCCCATATCGCCCATCCTTGCTGCTCAATGCGCTGCTGCAACCACGGGTCCTGATAATCGGCCGCGGTGGCTAACGCTCCGCCAAAATCGGTTTCGCTGTAATTGAAAAACAGCGGCGCATACCAACGTTGCTGATAATGCACCAGCAGCGGCTTGTCGTTGGCAATCAGCTCGGCCGCCAGTGACAACACAAAAATAATCAGGAAAAGCCAGAGCGACCAGTAACCACGGCGGTTATAACAAAAACGCTGCCAGCGCTGCTGATTCAGGGGAGACAAATGCATCAGCGGCCCTCGAAATCAACGCGGGGATCGACCAGCGTGTAGGTCAAATCACTGAGAATATTCATCAGCAGTCCGATCAAGGTAAATATATATAACGTGCCAAACATCACCGGATAATCGCGCTGAATAGTGGCGTCGTAACCCAGTAATCCCAGCCCGTTCAGTGAAAACATCACCTCAATTAATACTGAACTGGTGAAAAACATGCTGATAAAGGTGGCGGGGAAGCTGGCGATCACCAACAGCATGGCATTGCGAAAAACGTGATGATAGAGGATACGCTGTTCCGGCACTCCTTTGGCACGCGCGGTCACGACATATTGCTTGCGGATTTCATCAAGGAAGGCGTTCCTGGTCAGCATGGTCAAGGTGGCAAAGCCGCCAACCACCGTCGCCAGTACCGGCAAACTGATGTGCCAAAGATAATCCAGCGCTTTGCCATACCACGGCAAGCTGTCGAACTGTGGAGAGGTCAGTCCGCGTAACGGGAACCAGTCGAGATAGCTGCCACCCGCGAACAGCACAATCAGCATGATGCCGAACAGAAACGCCGGAATCGAATAGCCAATGATAATAACGATGCTGCTCCAGACATCAAAAGCGCTACCGTTGCGCACCGCCTTTTTGATGCCCAGCGGAATAGAAACCAGATAAATGATCAGCGTGCTCCATAACCCCAGGCTCATCGAAACCGGTAAACTCTCTTTGATCAGCTGCAGCACCGAGGCGCTGCGAAACAGGCTGTCGCCAAAATCAAAGCGCACGTAGTTCCACAGCATATCGACGTAGCGCTGCCACAGCGGCTTGTCGAAGCCGTAACGCTGTTTGATCTCTGCAATGACTTCTGGGTCGAGACCACGCGCGCCACGGTATTGATTATCTCCGGGATTGGCGTGACTGAAGCTGGCGCGCGCGCCGCTATTATCACCGCCGCCGCCAGGCAAACCGCTGGTTTGACCGAACTGAATATTGGCCAGCGCCTGATCGACCGGCCCGCCGGGCGCAATCTGCACAATGAAAAAGTTGAGGGTGATAATGGCCCACAAGGTAGGAATAATCAGTAAAATCCTGCGCAGAAAATAAGCCGCCAACTGCGTTCCCCTTAGCGTCGATCAGCCGGTAATCGTCCGGCTTTGTTCACGTCATACCACCAGTTATCCAGCCCGGTACTGTAAGCCGGTTTGATAGCAGGGTGTGAAAATTTATCCCAGTAAGCCAGCCGCTGTTCAGCATTGAACCACATGGGGATCATATAGGCATTCCACAGCAGGATGCGATCCAGCGCCCGGCCGAGCGGTAGCAGCGCGTCGGCGTTACCCTGTTGCGCCACGATTGCTTTCACGAAATGATCGACGATGGGATCTTTCACCCTGGCGGTATTCCACGACGACTGAATATAATCTGACTGCCAGTTCATTTGCAGGTTGGTTGACGGCGTTGGCATGGCTAAATAGACCGACCCGATCATGTCGTAATCACCTTCACGCAGACGTCGCAGATATTGCGACGTATCCACCTGGCGCAGCGTGAGCGTGATACCCAGGCGTGCCAGGCTGTGTTGAAATGGCAGCGCCCATTCATTACTGCTGCCGCCGCGCAATAACAATTCAATATTAAATGGCTGACCCGTTTTATCATTAGTCAGTCGCTGATTTTTGATCGACCATCCCGCCTGCTTCAGTAGTGCCAATGCCTTAAGTAAACCAGCACGATCGTAGCCGCTGCCACTGGAGCGGGGCGGGGCATATTTTTCTGTAAACAATGCGGCCGGTAGTTGTGTTTTATACGGTGCCAGCAACGCCAGCTGATCGGCATCGGGATAACCGGATGCCGCATATTCAGTATTTTGGAAATAACTGCTGGTGCGTTTGTAAGCCCCATAGAACAGCGCTTTGTTCATCCACTCAAAATCCAAGGTTAAGCTCAGCGCCTGGCGCACGCGGCGATCGCTAAACTGTGGCTTTTCATTGTTAAAAGCCAGCCAGCGTGTGTCGGTAGAAGCATTATTTGGCGTGGTTTCTTTAATGATTTGATGATTGTCAAAGTTGCGCCCGCGATACTGCGTCGCCCATTTTTTGGCTGAAGATTCTTCGCGTAGATCAAAAGCTCCGGCTTTAAACGCTTCAAAGGCCACGTTGTCATCAAGATAATAATCGTAACGCATGACATTGAAATTGAAACGACCACGATTAACCGGCAGGTTAGCCGCCCAGTAATTTTTTACCCGGCTGTACTCAATAAACTGACCCAGCTTCCAGTTGCTGATGCGATAAGGTCCGCTCGACAGCGGCGGCGAACTCAGTGGCTCGTTGAATTTTTTATCCCGCCAGAATTTTTCAGGGATCACCGGTAGCGTCAGCAAACCGAGGATTAAATCTTTATCCGGTTTCGGCACATCAATACGTACCGTCAGGCGATTTAATGCTGTAACGCGGACGCCTTTATACACCACACGAAATTGCGGTACGCCTTCACGCATGAACTTTTTAAAAGTGAAGGCCACATCGCTGGCGGTGACAGGCGTACCGTCCTGGAATTGCGCACGTGGATTGATGTTAACTTCCATCCAGTGAAAATCGCTGGGATAGCGTGCTGACTGCGCGATCAGCGGGTAATAGCTACCGGGTTCATCATCGGAAGTGGTAAATAAGCCGTCATACAGCGTGCCGGTGCCGACGCCGGGATTGCCGCGTGAAGCGTAGCGATTAAAGTTATCGTAGGTGCCAGTCACGGCCATGACGATTTTGCCACCCCTGGGCGCAGCGGGATTCGCGTAGTCATAATGCGTAAAGTTGGCGGCATACTTCGGCTCGCCCAGCTGAGCAAAGGCATAGCTTTCATGAATAGTGGCCGCCTGTAACGGGGCAACGAGCGTGCAAAGCAGCAAGATTACAAAGCGAAGCAGCATAAGCATGACATTCTTTTATCGGTTTCCGCCGCAAAGGTAGCAATAACCAAAGCATAACGGCAGATTAGGCGCTGTGAAACTGAAAATAGTCGGGTTTAATCTGTATATCACCGTCACGCCTCGCATGGGTTAGCAGGGAAATAAGCAGCCGATAAAAGCGAGCGTGGCAGAGAAATTAAAAGCGTGTCCTGTGATCTGCACAGATTTTTGGCAAAGTCAGCGCGTGAAGTCAATTTATGATGGATGACAGGGAGATCAACGCACTGCTGCTTCAGTGTAAACGGCTAACTTACAGGAAAATAACCGTTATCCGGCGGGTTAATTACCCCCTTTCCGCATAGTGCTAAGGCTTGCAACAAAAGGCGAAAAAAAACGCTGCATCGGCAGCGTTTTAATGTTCTCTGGCTGAGAAGGTGCCCGAAACCGAGTTTTAACCTGGATTGCGGCTTAACACCCGGCGTCCTTCACGGTAGCGCTTCTTCCAGTAACTGTCGTTCAGGCTGGAGATCATCACACCGCTACTGGTAGACGCGTGAACGAAATTATCGTTCCCAAGATAGATGCCAACATGACGACCAGTGGAACCTGCACGGAACAGGACAAGATCCCCTGGGCGCAACTTCGTACGGGAAATTTCTCTGCCGCTATCCTTCTGCTGAGAAGTTGAGCGCGGCAATTCTAAACCAAACTGTTCGCGAAAGGTACGCTGAACAAAGGCTGAGCAGTCAATACCCCGTTTGGTCTCACCACCAAGGCGATAGCGCACACCTTTCCAGACGGCATATTGATCCATGATACGCGACTTAACATCGACGTTGCGTACCATCTCTTCAAATTCATCCTGAGACGCTTGAAGTAAAAAACCATTCTGGTTGTTAACTTCATGTTTCTCGTTATTCGCGTTCTGACCGTTATGAGTACTACTACAAGCTGAGAGCAGAGTTGCCAGCGCCATTGCGGGCACAATCCGCCAGATATATCTCAGTATTGGTTGAGATTTGACCATTGTTCGGGTTTTCCTTCGATGTCCTTACGACAAGATTGTCGCCAGCCAGATGACAAAACGGAATGAGATTAATAAGCGAGTCAGCCTAAGACAATTCCTTAATTACTAAATTGTGTTAATGCCCACAATTTAACGATAAAAAAGACCGCATTTTCTGCTGCTGTTGCCTCATTGCGACTGAGGTTAACTGATTACAGACGCCGTGGCGAGTGCTTTTAGTCAAATTTTTATAGGTTTTTATGATGTGAAATCAATCTGTAACATGCTGGTTAATTTATTAGCAATTAACAGGAAATAATGGAGGGAATAGCAGAGGAAACTGGCGTTAATTCTCGTCCTGGCGGGTTTTTAAGAATGTTTACGCTGGACAACGCGGTCATCAGACGCGTTAGCCGCTAACACGGTCATAATCTTTTCTTTTAGTTCTTTTGCTTAGTTTGCTAATAATATATTCTCGTTTTTAATAAGCGCGGGCAGGTCAGTTAATCTCCGATTTAATGCCCGCGCTAATCAGTTACGCTTGTCGCTTATGTCTTGCAGGAAGCTTGCGATAAAACCAGTTCACCACCACATCGCTCGCTGGCGTTAATAGCCACCAGCTTAACCCCACCAGTATTATCGAAAGCGAACCGACGGCAACATCAGTAAACCAGTGCGCACCCGCCATGATGCGTGGCAGAGCGAAGATAATCACAATAGCCGCAGCGATCAGAAATGGTCGAAAACCAAAATAGCGCCACATAAAGCAGGCAAAGATGATCAGCATCATGCCATGATCGCCAGGAAAACTGTTTTTTGATGCGTCCTTAGCAGGAATGCCCGTGAGTTCGCTGACGCGATGTACATTTTCAAAAAACAGCGTTGGGCTGGCATGTTGTACTGGCAATAAATGACCAAGCTGGTTGAGAACAACCGCCGTCAGCAGCATGGTGATGCCAATCGCCAACAGTTTGCGGCGACCTTGCGGCGTTTCACGACGCCAGAAAGTCAGGTAAAGCAAACCCATTGCCAGCAGTGAAATCAAATCAAAGCCACGGAAATTAGTCATCGCAACCAGCAAGGCAAAGCCTGGATGTGCGACCATCTGTTTGTTAAAACTAAAAAATATCGCTTTATCCACGCCAAACCAAAAACCGTGTTCAGGCGGTAAATACCAGGATAAAAACAACACAGCACCCAGTGCGTTAAGCAACAGGATTGTAATAAGACGGGAAGCGGCCATAATTCAACTCATAACTGAAAAACAACCGCAGAACCTAACCTGGTTAGGATAAACGGCACTTCAACAATGCGGATTGTAGTTTATTCCAGTTAACTGGCTCTGGCTGCGAATGGATCATCTCCACCCGACTGTCGAGGGGCGCGGTCGGGAGTGTTTCAATATGCCAGTCCTCGCCTTGACGATTAATGCTTACCGCGCCAGCCGCGATCCGCAACACACCTTTTACCCGATCAACGGGTGCCAGGCGTGCCCATTCCAGCAGCGGGATAGTGTCGAACACCGTTTCGCTATCAAAAATCCAGCCACAGGCAACGTAGCCCTGGCCTTCATTTAACGCACGACGCCAGCGCGATGGGCCTTCAGGACGTAGCGCAGCCATTCCGCTGGTAGAAGCTGAGGCATGATGATGTTGCGGCTGCGGAATATCGCGTGGCTGACCGCGCGGTGTGTCTAACAAAGCCGTTGAGATCTGACCAAATGCCGTGGTGACAAACGGGCGATCGGCAAGAAACTGTGTCTGCCAGCGCTGTAACGCCTGGCGATCGCTATCACTCCAGCGGTCGCTTTTATTTCCCACGATAATATCCGCAGCCACCAGCTGATCGCGAAAGTTTTCATTTGCCACTACGCGCGCATCGGAAAGCTGGCGTGCGTCAAGAAGCGTGATGGTGGCGTTGAGTTCTAACCAGTCCTGATAGACCGGCGAACTCAGCATTGTAAGCAACTGGCGTGGATGGCCCAGGCCAGTGGGTTCAATCAGCAGGCGATCCGGTTTGCTTTGTTTCAGCAGCATGTTCAGCCCCACCTGCATTGGCAGGCCGTTGACACAGCACATGCAGCCGCCTGGGATCTCTTTTAATGCCACGCCGTGACCGGCTAACAGCGCACCATCAATACCAATCTCACCGAACTCATTGACCAGCACCGCCCAGTTTTCGTTTTCAGGTTTGTGTGCCAGCAGATGGATCAGGGTGGTGGTTTTGCCGCTGCCGAGAAAGCCAGTGAGAAGGTTAACGCGCGTCATATGAAAAGCTCCGGTAGAAAATCGCCAACGGTAAGATGTTATCTTATAACATTATTTGTTGGCGAAAAGGCGGGGCAATTAATCTGCGCGACTCATATAGCGACGTTCAGCGACATGAATGCGGATGCGATCGCCATTGCTGAGGTATTCCGGCACCTGAATGCTTAAACCGGTACTCATACCTGCCGGTTTAGTGCGTGCGCTGGCAGAGGCGCCTTTAATGCCCGGCGAGGTATCAACAATTTCCATATCCACCGTCTGTGGCAGCTCTAACGCCAGCACCTGGCCATCCATCGTCAGCACATGGATGCCAGGTATACCGCCCTCAGGAATAAACAGCAGTTCCTCTTCAATCTGCTCTTTTTTGAAGGTGAAAGGCGTATAGTCCTCATCGTCCATAAATACATATTCATCACCATCGATATAAGAGAAGGTGACGCTGCGGCGGCTGAGCGAAATCGCTTCAACAATATCGTCGCCTTTAAAGCGCTCTTCTACTTTCATGCCGGTGCGAACATCGGTAAAACGCATTTTATACAGCGTCGCGGCGCCACGCGCGCTCGGGCTTTGAATATCAATATCTTTCACCAGTAGCAGCTTGCCATTATGGGTTACCGCCATTCCTTTTTTGATTTCATTGGCTTTTGGCATTGCAGTTCTCGCTTTCTCTGAGATTAAATTGCGCGTCACGTTACTCGCGCGGATGAAAACAGGCAATATGCCGCGCGGGAATTTTTATTTGTGCTGACAGAAGCATGGCAAAAAGTGTATTGGGCTGCTATTGTCGCGACGAAATTTCCGGCCGGAGCGCAACATGCAATGTCGTAGCCAATGCGGCGCCTGCTGTACGGCGCCTTCCATCTCTTCGCCCATTCCGGGTATGCCAAATGGCAAGCCAGCAAACACGCCGTGCATCCAGCTTGATGACAATCTACGCTGTAAAATCTTTGCATCCCCTTTGCGGCCTGCGGTGTGTGCGGGCTTACAGCCGCAACCTGAAATGTGCGGTGTTTCGCGCCATGACGCCATGATCTTCCTGCTGAAGCTGGAAGCGGATACCGCGCCTTAATTCGCTGAAGTTTGCTGATTCTCCTGTCGTTGATGACGCTGTGGTTACAGCAAAGCGTCAGCATAAATTTAATAAACGCCTAAATAACCGGTGAAATGTGCGTAGCGTCAAAAATCTGCTATGCCGTTTGCGCATTTTCTTGCCTGCTTTCGTTCACTGCACCAGAATCCTTGAAACGTTTCAGCATCGTCTGCGAAGCCTTCCTGATCTTATTCAGAAAATGTTGCCGCCATTAAGCTGAAACGATTCATTTTCAGCAAGCGAGGAGAATTATGTTCCAGCTCGAGTTGCAGGCCATCCATACCGGAGCCAGTGCGCAAAACAAAGAAGACGCTATTCGTCAGGTTGCGGCAGCGCTTACCGCTGCAGGCAACGTGGCGGAAGATTACGTTAATGGGATGCTGGCGCGTGAACAGCAAACCTCGACGTTTCTTGGCAATGGGATCGCCATCCCCCACGGCACTACCGACACCCGCGATTTGGTGTTGAAAACCGGCGTCCAGGTCTTTCAGTTTCCCCAGGGTATTCGCTGGGGCGAAGATCAAACCGCTTACGTCGCGATTGGTATCGCAGCGAAATCTGACGAACACCTGGCGCTGCTGCGTCAGCTTACCCACGTATTGAGCGACGACAGCATTGCCGGTCAGCTTAAAACCGCATCAGCTGAAGATCTACGCGCGCTGTTGATGGGTGAAAAACAAGCCGCTGAATTCAGTTTTGACACCTCTTTGATCAGCGTTGAGGTTGCAGCCAATGACTTAATGACGCTGCAAGCGCTGAACGCGGGTCGTTTACAGGCTGCTGGCGTGGTTGATGCAGGTTATGTTGCCAGCGTGGTGACGACCGCGCCGTTAAGTCTCGGTCAGGGCATCTGGCTGAGCGACAGCGCCAGCGGTAACTTGCGCAGCGGTATCGCGGTAAGCCGTGCAGCAACCCCCTTCGACTATCAGGGCGAATCAGTCGCGATGCTGGTAAACGTGGCTGCTACCGACGATCGACCCTTAGAAGTGTTGGGCTATCTCAGCGCCTTGTTGCTGAACAAGAAAGCCGATCGTTTATTGAAAGCGGATGCTGCGGGCGTCTACGCGCTGCTGACCAGTGATGTTGATGAACAGGCCGAGGTGTTAACGGCCGAATTCACCATCCGTAACGAGCATGGTTTACATGCACGTCCAGGAACCGCGCTGGTCAGCGTGATCAAACAGTTTAATAGTGAGGTTACCATCACCAATCTTGATGGCAGCGGTAAGCCAGCCAATGGCCGCAGCCTGATGAAAGTTGTGGCGCTTGGTGTCAAAAAAGGGCATCGCCTGCGTTTCGCCGTCAGTGGAGAAGATGCACAACAAGCGTTGACCGCAATTGAAGAAGCGATCAACAGCGGACTGGGCGAGGGGGCAGCATGAGCAGGCGCGTAGCAACCATCACACTTAATCCAGCCTACGATTTAGTCGGCTATACGCCGGAGATCGAACGCGGCGAAGTCAATCTGGTAAAAACCGCCGGATTACACGCGGCCGGTAAAGGCATCAACGTGGCGAAGGTGCTGAAAGATCTGGGTATTGATGTCACCGTCGGCGGTTTCCTGGGTAAAGAAAATCAGGACGGCTTTCAGCAATTGTTTAGCGAGCTAGGCATTGCTAATCGCTTTCAGGTGGTATCAGGCCGTACCCGCATCAACGTTAAACTCACCGAACAAACCGGTGACGTAACCGATCTGAATTTTTCGGGCTTTACTGTCAATCCGCAGGACTGGGATCGTTTTACCAGCGACTCGCTGACCTGGCTGGGTCAGTTCGATATGGTCTGCGTCAGCGGCAGCCTGCCGGAAGGCGTTGACCCCGACGCATTTACCCGATGGATGAGTGAGCTGCGCACGCACTGTCCGTGCATCATTTTTGACAGCAGCCGCGCCGCGTTGGTGGCGGGCCTGAAAGCCGCGCCGTGGTTAGTCAAGCCAAATCGTCGCGAGCTGGAAATCTGGGCAGGCCGCAAACTGCCAACGCTGCAGGATGTGATCGGTGCCGCACATGAGCTGCGTGAGCAAGGCATTGCGCATGTGGTGATTTCGCTGGGTGCTGAAGGCGCGCTTTGGGTGAATGCCTCTGGCGAATGGCTCGCCAAACCGCCGGTGTGCGAGGTTGTCAGCACCGTGGGCGCAGGCGATTCAATGGTGGGCGGCCTGATTTACGGCCTGCTGATGCGTGAATCCAGCGAACACACCTTGCGCCTTGCCACAGCCGTGGCGGCAATGGCCGTCAGCCAGAGCAACGTCGGTGTGTCCGATCGTACCCAGTTGGCCGCGATGATGGCGCGCGTCGACTTACAACCCGTTAACTGACAGCAGGAGAGCGATAATGAAAACGCTGCTGATAAAAGATCCTACACTCGGTCTGGCCTCTGCCTACATGGCAACACAGCGCCTTAGCGCGGCGGCTGCCCAGGCCGGGCTGACAATAACTGAGAAGCCTGCTGACGCTGAGCTGGTTATCGTTATCGGTAATCAGGTGCCCAATGACGCGACGCTAAATGGTAAAGCGGTATGGCTGGGCGATGTACAGCAGGCAGTACGCGCGCCAGAACAGTTTCTGCATCGCGCCAAAGACGAAGCCAAAACCTGGCAGACGGCCCCAGCCGCTTCCGCAGCGCCAGCGAATGCGCAAAAACGTATCGTGGCGGTAACGGCCTGTCCAACCGGCGTAGCACATACTTTTATGGCGGCCGAGGCGATTCAGGCGGAAGCATCCAAACGCGGCTGGTGGGTAAAAGTGGAAACCCGCGGTTCGGTCGGCGCCGGTAATGCGATTACCCCGGAAGAAGTGGCTACAGCCGATCTGGTCATAGTTGCGGCTGATATTGAAGTCGATCTGGCAAAATTTGCCGGTAAACCGATGTATCGCACCTCAACCGGTTTAGCGCTGAAGAAAACGTCTCAGGAGCTGGACAAAGCGGTAGCAGAAGCGAAACCGTACAAGCCGTCTGGCGCGCAAGGCAATAACAATCAGGAAGAGAAAAAAGAGGGCGCAGGCGCGTATCGTCACCTGTTGACCGGCGTCTCTTATATGCTGCCGATGGTCGTCGCGGGCGGTTTAAGTATTGCGCTCTCGTTCGCCTTCGGTATCACCGCGTTTAAAGAACAGGGCACGCTGGCTGCGGCATTGATGCAGATTGGAGGAGGCAGCGCCTTTGCTTTGATGGTGCCGGTACTGGCGGGTTTCATTGCCTTCTCCATTGCTGACCGCCCTGGCCTGACGCCGGGATTGATTGGCGGTATGCTGGCGACCAGTATTAACGCCGGTTTCCTGGGTGGCATCATCGCCGGTTTTATTGCCGGTTACGCTGCCAGACTGATCAGTAGTAAAGTGAAGCTGCCGCAAAGTATGGAAGCGTTAAAGCCAATCTTAATCATTCCGCTGTTTGCCAGCCTGATTACCGGCCTGCTGATGATTTATGTGGTAGGCAAACCGGTTGCAGGCATCATGAGCGGCCTGACCAGCTGGCTGGCGAATATGGGAACCGCGAACGCCGTGCTGCTGGGCGCAATCCTTGGCGGTATGATGTGTACTGACATGGGCGGCCCGGTTAACAAAGTAGCGTATGCGTTTGGTGTGGGTTTACTGAGTTCGCAAACTTACGCGCCAATGGCCGCGATTATGGCGGCGGGTATGGTGCCACCGTTGTCGATGGGGCTGGCAACGCTGGTTGCACGCCGCAAGTTCAGTAAAGGTCAGCAGGAAGGTGGCAAAGCTGCGCTGGTGTTGGGCTTATGCTTTATCTCCGAAGGGGCGATTCCGTTTGCGGCGCGTGATCCCATGCGTGTTCTGCCATGTTGCATTATCGGCGGCGCGGTAACCGGTGCTATCTCTATGGCGGTGGGCGCTAAACTGATGGCGCCGCACGGTGGCCTGTTCGTGCTGTTGATCCCTGGTGCTATCACGCCTGTACTGGGTTACCTGGTGGCGATTGTGGCTGGCACGGTGATTGCGGGCCTGGGCTACGCCGTATTGAAACGGCCTGAAGACGAGCTGGTCAAAGCGTAAACTTAAGATAAGGGAGCCGGTTGGCTCCCTTAGCATTTAGGTTGATTGTTCGGACTTCAGCCAGGCAATTTCATCTTTCCAGATAGCTGGGTTGATGGTTTCCAGAATCAGCGGAATGCCGTCGAATCGCGGATCTTTCATTAGCCAGCTAAATACCGTTTTACCAATATTGCCTTCACCGAGGCTGTTGTGGCGATCAACACGACTCCCCAGTTCACTTTTGGCATCGTTGAGATGCATCCCGCGCAGATATTTAAAACCGACAATGCGTTCAAATTCCGCAAAGGTGTCAACGCAGGCCTCCTCCGTACGCAAATCATAACCCCCCGCAAAAGCGTGACAGGTATCAATACATACGCCAACCCGCGATTTATCTTCAACGTGGTCGATAATGGTCGCCAGATGCTCAAAGCGAAAACCTAAATTGCTACCTTGACCGGCGGTATTCTCGATTACCGCTGTTACGTTGTGGGTTTTATCTAATGCCTTATTGATTGACTCGCCGATACGCTTCAGGCATGCCAGCTCATCTATCTGCTGCAAGTGGCTGCCAGGATGGAAGTTTAACAGCGTAAGGCCAAGCTGCTCGGCACGCTGCATCTCATCCAAAAACGCCTCACGCGATTTTTCCAGCGCTTCCATCACCGGATGGCCAAGGTTAATCAGATAGCTGTCGTGCGGCAGAATTTGCTGCGGGCCGTAATGATATTTTTCACAGGCGGCGCGAAAAGCATCGATGACCTGAGTCGAAAGCGGGGCGGCTTTCCACTGACGCTGATTTTTGGTAAACAGAGCGAGGGCGGTGGCTTCCAGCTCATGGGCGCGAATCACTGCCTGGTCTACCCCACCAGCCGCGCTGACGTGTGCGCCAATATATTTCATGCCGATCTCCTGAAGTCGCTATGCACAGATGTGCCGGCATAATACCTGATGCGCTTAACCCATGAAATGTTGCACCAGCAGATTGATGCTGCCGCCGCCAACAATCAGCCAGACAAATATTATGGCCCCCAACAGCAGCGGTTTGATGCCGGCATCACGCAGTGCGCTGAAACGCGTGGTGAGGCCCAGCGCGGCCATTGCCATGGCCAGCAGCAGATTTGCCAGCTGATTCAGCATTGCTACTGCGCTTACCGGCAAAATATGCAGCGAGTTGAACATGGCGGCCAGCACAAACAGCAAGGCAAACCACGGAAAGGTCACCGGTCCACGCGACTGTGTGCCGCGCTGATGGCGACGCAGTACGCCGCCGAGACATAACAGAAACGGTGCCAGCATCATCACGCGCAACATTTTGGTAATCACCGCGCTGTTTTCCGCATCCGCTCCCATCGCATGACCCGCCGCAACCACCTGCGCCACTTCATGAACCGTTGATCCGGTAAAAATACCAAACTGCGTCAGGCTGAGAGCAGGATACAGGCTCTGAACCAGCGGCCACAGCAGCGGATAGACAAAAATGGCTAACGTACCAAACAGCACGACGGTAGCAACCGCCACCGCCACTTTCGACGGGGCAGCTTTAACGACCGGTTCTGTTGCTAATACGGCTGCGGCGCCACAAATGCTGCACCCTGCGCCAATCAGCCAAACAGTTTCGCGATCCAGCTTTAGTAATCGTCGGCCGATCAGGCAGGTCATTAAGAAGGTGCTACTTAATGTCAGCGTATCAATAACAATGCCGCTGACGCCAATATCCATGATTTGCTGCAACGTAATACGAAAGCCAAACAGGATGATGCCAAGTCGCAGCAATTTTTGTTTCGCTAACACCACACCCGCATCACAGCGTGATGCCAGCGGTGAATAGACACTGTTGCCCACTACGATGCCCAGCATGATAGCCAGCGTCAGCGCCCCTAATCCTAACCCGCTTAACCACGGCTGTTGTGCCAGCCAGGCCGCCGCAGCGCCAATCGAGGCGGTCAGTAATAAGCCGGAAAGCCAGTGCTGGAAGGGCAAATGCGTTTTGTGAATACTGAATTCGGCCATAATCGTTGCTCCTGATTGAAACCCGATCATGACGCTGTCTGGCTTAAAAGAGAAATTGATAATATATTTAATATTAACCGCTATAAGTGATAAGGCAGAAGATATGCTGTTTGGACGACTTCGCCGTTGGGCCAGTTTAATTAAAAAAGATGTTCTGATTCTGTGGTTCGCCTGCCGCGATCCGCGCACACCCTGGTGGTTCAGAATAGTCGCTGTAGGACTGGCTGCCTATGCGATCAGCCCGATTGATTTCAACCCTGACTTTATCCCGATCGTTGGCCTGCTGGATGACGCCATTATTATTCCGCTGGGGGTGATGATTTTGCTCAGGCTGCTGCCGCGTGAAATCCATAGCAGCGCCGCCGGGCGGGCCGAAGTTCAGCGCGCGCGTTCGGGTTACTTTTGGTGTTGCTTATCTGGCTCGCCGTGGTGATTTATTTTGTGAAGCATTAAGTAATATGAGGAAAACGCATGCATATTACGCTGCGTCAGATTGAAGTGTTTACGGAAGTATTAAAAAGCGGTTCGACAACCCAGGCTTCACAGATCTTAGCATTATCGCAGTCTGCGGTGAGCGCCGCGCTGGCGGATCTGGAAGGGCAGCTTGGCGTGCAGCTGTTTGATCGCGTGGGCAAGCGGCTGGTATTGAACGAGCATGGCCGCTTACTCTATCCGCGTGCGGTAGGATTACTGGAGCAGGCGGGTGAAATTGAGCAGCTGTTTAAAGAAGATAACGGTGCGATACGTATCTTCGCCAGCAGCACCATTGGCAACTATTTACTGCCGGGAATGATGGCGGGGTATCGTCGTGACTTCCCCGGATTACCGCTGGAACTGAGCGTCGGAAATAGCCAGGACGTTATTAATGCGGTATCTGATTTCCGTGTCGATGTCGGCTTGATTGAAGGCCCCTGCCACATGTCTGATCTGGTCAGTGAAGCCTGGCTGGAAGACGAGCTGGTGGTGTTTGCCGCGCCAGACGCCGGGATTTTGCAGCAGCCGGTTACGCTGGATACGCTAGCCTCCGCGCCCTGGATCCTGCGCGAGCGCGGTTCCGGCACCCGTGAAATCGTCGATTATCTGCTGTTGTCGCATCTGCCTGCCTTTCAACTTGGCATGGAGCTGGGTAATTCGGAAGCCATCAAACACGCCGTTCGTCACGGCATGGGCATCAGCTGTTTGTCGCGTCGGGTAATAAGCGATTTGCTTGAAGCCGGCACGCTGGTAGAGCTGCAAATCCCGCTGCCACGGCTGACGCGCACCCTTTATCGCATCCATCATCGGCAAAAACACATTTCAAAAGCGTTAACGCGTTTTCTCTCTTATTGTCGGGAATAACTCAGGGGCTGGCTAATAATGTAAGAGAAATTATGAAGGTAACTTATAACAGCGCACCTTTGCTATACAGAGCAGGCTTAGCTGCTACAATCGCGCCTCATTTTTACCTGACGTAGCGTTTACACATGCATAACGACTCAAATACAACACAACAACCTGCGTTAAAACGTGCGTTGAAAGCGCGTCATCTGACGATGATCGCCATTGGCGGTTCCATAGGAACCGGTCTGTTTGTGGCTTCTGGCGCCACCATTTCACAGGCGGGACCCGGCGGGGCGCTGCTCTCCTATGCGCTGATTGGATTGATGGTCTATTTTCTGATGACCAGCCTTGGCGAGCTGGCGGCATTTATGCCGGTGTCCGGTTCTTTTGCTACCTACGGCGCGAAATATGTTGAAGAAGGCTTTGGTTTCGCCCTGGGCTGGAATTACTGGTACAACTGGGCGGTCACCATCGCGGTTGACCTGGTCGCATCGCAACTGGTGATGAACTACTGGTTCCCGGACACGCCAGGCTGGATCTGGAGTGCGCTGTTCCTCGGTTTGATGTTTCTGCTGAACTACATCTCGGTGAAAGGGTTTGGTGAAGCGGAGTACTGGTTTTCGCTGATCAAAGTCGCCACTGTTATCATTTTTATTGTGGTTGGCGTGCTGATGATTACTGGCATTATGCGCGGCGCAGAGCACGCGGGCTGGCATAACTGGCAGGTTGGCGATGCGCCATTTGCGGGTGGATTTGCTGCGATGATTGGCGTGGCAATGATTGTTGGTTTCTCCTTCCAGGGCACCGAGCTGATCGGTATCGCGGCGGGGGAATCTGAAGATCCGGCGAAAAACATTCCGCGCGCAGTACGCCAGGTATTCTGGCGAATCCTGCTGTTCTATGTGCTGGCTATCCTGATTATCAGCCTGATCCTGCCTTATACCGATCCGCAATTGCTGCACAATGACATCAAAGATATTAGCGTCAGCCCGTTTACCTTAGTGTTCCAAAACGCCGGTCTGTTGTCGGCAGCAGCGGTAATGAACGCAGTGATCCTGACAGCAGTATTATCTGCGGGGAACTCAGGTATGTACGCCTCAACGCGTATGCTTTATAACCTGGCGAGCGAAGGTAAAGCGCCGCGTATTTTCGCCAGGCTGTCAAAAGGTGGCGTGCCGCGCAACGCGTTATGGGCAACCACCGTGGTGGCCGGGCTGTGTTTTCTCACCTCAAAATTCGGCAATCAGGAAGTGTATCTCTGGCTGCTGAATACCTCCGGCATGACCGGTTTTATTGCCTGGCTGGGTATTGCTATCAGCCATTATCGCTTCCGTCGGGGTTACGTCGCTCAGGGCCGCGATCTGAATGCTTTGCCATACCGTTCCGGCTTCTTTCCGCTCGGGCCGATCTTTGCCTTTGTGCTGTGCTTAATTATCACGCTGGGGCAAAACTATCAGGCCTTTCTCAACGACAGTATTGACTGGTACGGCGTGGCGGCAACGTATATTGGCATTCCGCTGTTCCTGATTATCTGGTTGGGTTACAGGCTGGTGCGCAATAGCCGTTTCGTGAAGTACAGTGAAATGGAATTTCCCCAGCATCAGGACTAACAATGTCGGACTGAAAAAAGCGCGGTGCATTCACACCGCGCTTTTTTGTTTTAAGCGCACGGTTTACCTTATCGAATTGAGAAGAAGGATTACCTAAACTAGCGTGGCTGCGTTTACTGTCCCGCTCGCCACCACGGGGTTTAAGCATGACAACGGAATCTTCACCGGACGCGGAAAGCGATCAACATTACAGCACCATGTTTCGCTACCAGCGGCTATTGCGCCGCCGCATGTTGTGGATTGGCGTGTTGCTGTTGGCCATTGTGGCCTCGCTTGTTCTCGACTTCACTCTCGGCCCGGCTGGGCTTTCACTGCCTACGTTAGGAAATGCGCTGCTGCATCCCGACAACGTGGATGCCGGAACGCGCGTTATCGTCTGGGATATTCGTCTGCCCTATGCCTTGATGGCCATCATCGTCGGTTTTTCGCTTGGCCTTGCAGGGGGTGAAATGCAAACCATCCTGAATAACCCGCTGGCAAGCCCCTTCACGCTGGGAGTTTCCTCTGCTGCTGCCTTTGGTGCAGCGCTGGCGATTATTTTAGGCATTGGCCTTCCCGGTATCCCTGCACAGTGGTTTATTTCTGCCAATGCGTTTGTGTTTGCGCTGTTTGCCGCGCTGATGCTGGATGGCGTCACGCGCTGGAGCCGCGTTTCTTCGTCTGGCGTGGTGCTGTTTGGCATCGCGCTGGTATTTACGTTTAATGCGTTGGTCTCAATGATGCAATTTATCGCCAGCGAAGAGACCTTGCAGGGGTTAGTTTTTTGGACCATGGGAAGTCTGGCCCGCGCGTCGTGGGAAAAACTGGGTGTGCTCAGCGCGGCCTTCACCATTCTGATGCCATTCTCAATGTTAAGTAGCTGGAAGCTAACCGCACTGCGCCTGGGTGAAGACCGTGCGGTAAGTTTCGGGATCGACGTGCGTCGTTTGCGCCTCGCAACATTGCTGCGCATTAGCATTCTTTCTGCGCTGGCGGTGGCATTTGTGGGACCGATTGGCTTTATCGGCCTGGTTGCGCCGCATATTGCCCGCCTGATGTTTGGCGAAGATCACCGCTTTTACCTGCCAGCCAGCGCGTTAACCGGCGCGCTGGTGCTGTCGGTGGCTTCGGTGGCCGCTAAAAATCTTATTCCCGGCGTGATTATTTCGGTTGGCATTGTGACTTCGCTGGTGGGCGTGCCGTTCTTCCTTAGCACTATTTTGCGCCATCGGGGGAATGTATGAAGGAAGGGCTGATTTTACGTGGCGTTAACGCGGGTTACCCGAAACGAAATGTGATTAACAATCTCGACGTGGCAGCCTTGCCGCCAGGTAAAATCACGGTGCTACTCGGTCCGAACGGCTGCGGCAAGTCAACGTTATTACGCGCGCTGGCAGGTCTGAATCGGGGACGCGGCGAAATGTGGCTGAATGGCGAAGAGTTAATGAAACAGCCCTTTGCTCGCCGGGCGCAACGCGTGGTGTATTTGCCGCAGTCGCTGCCAGCGGGCGTACATCTGCATGTGCTGGAATCAGTGATTGTGGCACAGCGCGCATCAGGGGGAGCGTATCGCGCCGCCAGCGAAGCGGAAATTATGCATCTGCTGGCGCAGTTAGGCATTGCGCATCTGGCGATGCGTTATCTCGATCAGCTCTCAGGCGGTCAGAAACAGCTGGTTGGCCTGGCGCAATCGTTGATTCGCCGTCCAGAACTGCTGTTACTGGATGAGCCGCTCAGCGCGCTGGATTTGAATTACCAGTTTCACGTGATGGATCTACTGCGGCGCGAAACCGCCCAGCGCAATATCGTGACGGTAGTGGTGTTGCATGACATCAATATCGCGTTACGTCATGCGCAACATGCGCTGATGCTGAAAGAGGGCAGGTTAATCGCCGAAGGTCAGCCAGACAACGTGATTACGCCGGACACGCTAGCGCAAGTTTATGGCATTAAAGGACGGATAGAACACTGTTCGCGTGGCGTACCGCAGGTGATGATTGATGGGTTAGTGACAGAAGGGCTGATATAACAAGGGCCGAAAACCGGCCCTTACAGCTCTACACCAGCAAATGTTGCGCATGAAAGCGCAGGTGATCTTCCACAAAGCTGGCGATAAAAAAGTAGCTATGGTCGTAGCCCGGTTGAATACGCAGCGTAAGGGGGAAATTCATCTCCTTAGCGATCGCATCCAGACGCTCCGGCTGAAGCTGGTCGGCCAGGAACTGATCGCTGTCGCCCTGATCGATCAGAATCGGTAACCGGTGCTGCACTTCACGCATCAGCTGGCAACTGTCATATTCACGCCATGCCGTGCGGTCCTCGCCCAGATAAGCCTGAAACGCTTTTTGTCCCCATGGAACTTCAGCTGGATTCACAATGGGCGCAAACGCAGAAGCCGAAGCAAAGCGCCCGCCAAGACGCAGCGCCAGCATGAGCGCGCCGTGTCCTCCCATTGAATGTCCCATGACTGACTGACGTTCGCTGACCTTAAAATTGTTCGCGATCAGGGCAGGCAATTCCTGGCTCAGGTAATCGAACATGCGGAAATGGCTCGACCAGGGCTGTTGTGTGGCATTGAGATAAAATCCCGCCCCCTGTCCCAGATCGTAACCTTCATCGTTCGCCACCCGATCGCCGCGCGGGCTGGTGTCCGGCATAATCAGCATCAATCCCAGCTCCGACGCTACGCGTTGCGCACCGGCTTTGGTCGTGAAATTCTCATCATTGCAGGTTAGCCCGGCAAGAAACCAGATTACCGGCGGCGGGGCGTCGCCTTTTGGCGTTGGCAGGTAAATACTAAACGTCATCGGGCAGTTCAGTACGTCCGACTGATGACGCCAGCGCTGCTGCCAGCCGCCAAAAATACGATGTTCTTCCAGAAGCTCCAGTGTGGATGCCATAACCTCTCCTGATTACTTATTAAAGTGCACCACTGAGCGAATGGATTTGCCGTTATGCATCAGATCAAAAGCGTCGTTGATCTCTTCCAGCGGCATGGTATGCGTAATGAAATCGTTCAGCGCAAATTTGCCGTCAAGATAATCCTGCACAATGCCGGGTAACTGGCTACGGCCTTTTACGCCACCAAAGGCAGATCCGCGCCAGACACGGCCGGTTACCAGCTGGAATGGCCGGGTTGAAATCTCTTCACCGGCGCCTGCTACGCCGATAATCACGGATTCGCCCCAGCCTTTATGACAGCATTCCAGCGCGGAACGCATCACATTGACATTGCCAATACATTCGAACGAGAATTCTACGCCGCCGTCGGTCAGCTCAACAATCACTTCCTGAATCGGCTTCTCATAATCTTTTGGATTGATCAGATCGGTTGCACCGAGTTTACGTGCCAGATCGAATTTACTGGTATTGAGATCGATACCGATAATGCGACCGGCTTTCGCCATTTTCGCCCCGATAATTGCCGACAAACCAATTCCGCCCAGGCCAAAGATTGCCACGGTGTCGCCTTCTTTCACTTTGGCGGTATTCATCACCGCGCCCATGCCAGTGGTTACGCCGCAGCCCAGCAGGCACACTTCTTCCAGCGGCGCTTCTTTACTGATTTTCGCCAGCGAAATTTCTGGGATGACAGTGTATTCAGAGAAGGTTGAGGTGCCCATATAATGGAAAACAGGTTTGCCATCTTTGAAGAAGCGGGTGGTGCCATCGGGCATCAGGCCCTTTCCCTGGGTGGTACGGATTGCCTGGCACAGGTTGGTTTTACCAGACAGACAGAATTTACACTGGCCGCATTCTGGCGTGTAAAGCGGGATCACATGATCACCCACCTCAACGCTGGTTACCCCTTCGCCCACCGCTTCCACGATACCGCCGCCTTCATGGCCCAGGATCGCCGGAAACACACCTTCAGGATCTTTACCGGACAGGGTGTAGGCGTCGGTATGGCACACGCCCGTCGCGACGATACGTACCAGCACTTCGCCTTTTTGTGGCGGCATTAAATCCACTTCTTCAATTTTCAGTGGTTCGCCAGCGGCCCAGGCAACGGCGGCACGAGTTTTGATCATGTTCATGCAATCCCTCTTCAATCAATTGTGACGCGCCAAAAAGGATCGCGCACGGATGGTCGTAATGGTTTAAAAACAGCGCGGAACGGTTATTCCGCGGCTGACAATGGATGCATCAGCTCATCGTTAAGCGGCCGATCATCAATCTGTTCAATGAGTAAATATTTTAGTGCTTCAACGTTAGGGGTGAAGGCATCGCGCCGCCACATCAGCCAGGTGGCGGTATCTCGATATTCAGGGGGCAGGCTATGCGCCTGCACGCGCGAGCGGTCCGGCGTCTGTTTCAATACCGATGCCGGAATCATCGCTACGCCCGCACCGCCCGCCACGCAGGCTAACATGGCATGATAAGACTGAATTTCCATAACATTGTCAGGCGCGGTGTGGCTATCGCGATACCAGGATTCCAGCTTAACGCGGTAAGAGCAGCTGTTACGAAAAGCAAACAGAGTGTCACCCTGGGTGTCGCGCGCACTGGTAATCGGCATGTGATCAAGGCCGGTGATTAATATCATCTCTTCGCGAAAGGCGATGCAGCCATTAAGATCGTCGTGCGCAACCGGGCCGTCAACCAGGGCCGCAGCCAGGGTGCCTTCCCGTACCCGCTCAATGATCTCTCCTGAAGTACCGGTAATCAGGGACAGCGCAACCTTGGGAAAGCGTTGATGATAGGCTGCCAGCAGACCCGGCAAACGTGTTGCGGCGGTACTTTCCATGGATCCGAGCGCAAAATTACCGGCGGGTTCGCCGGTACGCGTCATGCTCATCGCTTCATCGCTTAATGCCAGAATGCGTTGCGCATAATTGAGAAAGTTGTGGCCCATTGGCGACAGACGAATGCGCTGCTTCTCACGAATAAAGAGATCGACGCCCAGTTCTTCTTCCAGCTGGCGCAGCCGCGTGGTGAGATTGGAGGGCACACGATGCAGTTGTTCTGCTGCGCGTACCAGCGAACCGCTTTCAGCAACGGAACAGAACATGCGTAACTGGACAAAATCCATATATTCTCTTTTCGTAATTAACTTTGTTAATATTGTTCACTTTTCGTGAGTTTAATCATCCTGCATGTTATAAGCAAGTCAGAATAAACCATCAGGAGAAGGGAAATGGCGTTCCGCGTCGCGCTTAGCGCGTTTATTACTCTATTTGTGGCAATGGGAATAGGGCGTTTCGCCTTTACACCCCAGGTTCCATTGATGATCCAGGCGCATCAGCTGACATTAACCAGCGCCAGCCTGGTCGCGGCGCTGAACTACCTCGGCTATTTATGCGGTTCATTTGATGCGATGCGCGCGCACCGTCGTGTTGAATTACGTTTGCAGCTGGGTGTCTGGGGGGCCGTGATATTAACCTTGCTTTCAGCCTGTGCCAGCGGGCCGTGGCTGCACGGGTTGATCCGCTTTTTGATTGGCTGTGCCAGCGGCTGGGCGATGGTGCTGGTTGCCGCGTGGAGCAATGAACAGCTGCACTATCATGGACGGCCTGGCTTATCTGCAGCCGTATTCGCCGGACCAGGCTGCGGCATTTTTATCAGCGGTATGCTTGCGGTGCTGTTACATAGCTTGCAGGTGAGCGCGACCCTGGCCTGGGCAGTTTACGGCGCGCTGGCGCTGATTTTGGTGGCATTAATTGCGCGTAATCTGCCGCGCCGTGGTGATCTGCATCGGCCCGATCATGACCCCGAGCCGTTAGTCATGAACGGCAATCTCAAACGTCTGGTATGGAGTTATAGCCTGGCGGGATTCGGCTACATTCTGCCCGCCACGTTTTTATCGCAAATGGCCGCGGCACGTTTCCCTGGCAGCCTGTTCGCCCAGTTTGTCTGGCCCGTTTACGGCGGCGCAGCGATGACAGGTATCGTTATCGCTATCGTGACGCGACAGTGGGGCAGCAGCAATGCGCGTCTGGCTATTGCCTTATGGGCGCAGGCGGCCGGCGTGCTGGCGGCCGCAGCTTTGCCCGGTTTTAGTGGGTTGCTTATTGGCGCTTTGCTGGTTGGCGGCGGTTTCCTGGGGGTAGTGCAGTTATCACTGCTGTATGCACGCGAGCTGGCCCCGCAGCACATGCGTTATATGGCGGGCTTACTCACTACCGGCTACGCGCTTGGGCAACTGGCTGGTCCGGTGCTCTCTTCGCTGTCAACCGCCTTATTGCATCGGCTGGAACCGGCGCTTTGGGTTGCGGGGGTGGGATTGCTGTTAGCTGGACTTCTGGTCTGGCGAAGATCAGCATGAAAAGCTTTCATCACCAATCTTATTGATTACTGGATTACCGCTGCGGAAAGTTTCACAATACGCGCTCAGTAATTCAGCCCGCAGTGAAAGTTCTGCGGGCGCATCACCTGCCGGAGAAGAGTAAGATGAGCACCTTAAGTCAGGAAGCCGCCCTGGTTCATGAAGCGCTGCTGGCGCGAGGCCTGGAGACGCCGTTACGCGCGCCAACCCGTGCGCTGGATGACGAAACCCGCAAGAGCCTGATCGCTGGCCACATGACAGAAATCATGCAGCTACTGAACCTTGATCTGGACGATGACAGCCTGATGGAAACGCCGCATCGCATTGCCAAAATGTATGTGGATGAAGTGTTTTCCGGCCTCGACTACGCCAATTTCCCTAAAATCACCGTCATTGAAAATAAGATGAAAGTGGATGAAATGGTAACGGTGCGCGACATCACCCTGACCAGCACCTGCGAGCATCACTTTGTGATTATCGACGGTAAAGCTACCGTGGCGTATATCCCGAAAGAAAAAGTGATCGGCTTGTCAAAAATCAACCGCATCGTGCAGTTTTTTGCGCAGCGTCCCCAGGTGCAGGAGCGTCTGACTCAGCAGGTGCTGGTGGCGTTACAAACGCTGCTCGGAACCACTAACGTTGCGGTTTCCATTGATGCGGTACATTACTGTGTGAAAGCACGTGGCGTAAAAGATGCCACCAGCGCCACCACTACCACTTCGCTTGGTGGCCTGTTCAAATCCAGCCAGAACACCCGTCAGGAATTCCTGCGCGCGGTACGTCATAGCTGAGCCTGCTGGCGGAGACGAATCCGCCACGTCTGGATGCCATATGCAACGCTACCTTGCGCTGGATTTCATTCGCGGATGCGCCATTCTTGGCATCCTGCTGCTGAATATCGTCGGTTTTGGTTTACCTTCCGCGGCTTATCTTAATCCCGCTTGGCATAACAGCATCAGCGTTGCGGAGATCTGGACATGGGGTCTGCTTGATGCGTTTGCCCAGTTAAAATTCCTTACGTTATTCGCGCTGCTGTTTGGCGCCGGCCTGCAATTGCAGTTGCCACGCGGTAGCCGCTGGCTGACAGCGCGCTTGTCCCTCCTGGTTTTGCTGGGTTTTATTCACGGCGTGTTCTTCTGGGAAGGCGATATTCTGCTGGATTACGGCATTGTTGGCCTTGTGATATGGCGCATGTTACGTGATGTTCCTTCCACCCGATCGCTGATGCATACCGGCATCATGCTTTATCTGATGGGTTGCGTGGTGCTGCTGGTTTTTGGTTCTCTCTCTGATCCTGAACCGACGCGTTCATGGCTGCCGGGCGCGGCGGATTTACAATATGAACAATTCTGGAAGCTGAATGGCGGCTGGGAGGCGGTGCAAAATCGCCTTGATCATCTTTCATCAGGTTTGCTGGCTCTGGCATCGCAATATGGCTGGCAGCTGGCAGGATTGATGATGCTCGGTGCTGCGCTGATGCGTTACGGCTGGTGGAAAGGGGAATTTTCGCCGCAGCATTATCGCCGTAGTGCAGTGATCCTGCTGGTGACAGGCTTTGCAATCGCCATTCCCGGCGTGCTGGCGCAATGGCAGGTGGGCTGGGCGTTCCGCTGGACGGCTTTTTACCTGCAAGCGCCACGCGATCTTGCCAGCCCGTTTATCAGCCTCGGTTATGCCGCGCTGTGCCTGGGTTTCTGGTCGCAGATTTCACGCTGGCGCATAAGTTACGCCATGCAATGCGTTGGCCGCATGGCATTGAGCAACTATTTGTTGCAAACCTTTATCTGTACCACGCTTTTTTATCGCTTCGATCTGTTTATGCATTTTGATCGGCCAGGCTTGCTGATGTTGGTTCCGGCTATCTGGGTAGTTAATATTCTGTTTTCGGTCATCTGGTTACGCTACTTTCCCCAGGGTCCATGCGAATGGATATGGCGTCGCCTGACTAAACTGGCAGCCGGTAAAACAGCCGCTCGTCTTTCCGACAGATAATGACAGACATCACAAAGGTTGCAGAATGATATGTAACCGCTTTCATTGATGTGACGCAATTCACGCTGCCTTTTTCCCTTTCCTGACAAAATAGCGCCGGTATTCTTATCCGGCGTAATGCCTTTTTTCCTCTGTGGAACTGCTGCATGATAACGATTCGTGATGTTGCCCGTCAGGCTGGCGTGTCGGTGGCGACCGTCTCGCGCGTACTTAATAATAGCAGCGCGGTGACTTCTGACACCCGGGACGCTGTGTTACAAGCGGTTGCTGTGTTGGGTTACCATCCTAACGCCAACGCGCAAGCCTTAGCTACGCAGGTCAGCGACACCATCGGCGTGGTGGTAATGGACGTTTCCGATCCTTTCTTTGGTGCGCTGGTAAAAGCGGTTGATACCGTGGCACAGCGCGTACATAAACATGTATTGATCAGCAATTCCTGGCATCAGGAAGAGAAAGAGCGTCATGCCATTGAGGTGTTAATACGTCAGCGATGCAATGCGCTGGTGGTGCATGCGAAAACGCTTTCAGACGCAGAGCTGGCTAAGTTTATGCAGCATGTTCCGGGCATGGTAATGATCAATCGCATTGTGCCGGGTTTTGAATCACGCTGCGTCAGCCTTGATAATGTAACCGGTGCATTAATGGCGTCCAGAACCTTGTTACAACAAGGTCATACGCGCATCGGCTATCTTTGCTCCAGTCATCCCATCGAAGACGTCGTACAACGTCGGAAAGGATGGTGGCAGGCCATGAGCGAACAAAATATTCGTCCCCCGGAAAGCTGGATTGCCAGCGCCGAACCGGATATGCAGGGCGGCGAAGCTGCCATGGTTGAGCTGCTAGGCCGCAATCTTAACCTCAGCGCCATCTTTGCCTATAACGACGCTATGGCGGCGGGCGCCCTCACTGCGCTGAAAGATAACGGCATTCGGGTGCCGCAACATTTCTCTGTTATTGGCTTTGATGACATTCCCATCTCCCGCTATACCGATCCCCAGCTTACTACAGTGCGCTATCCCATTGTTTCTATGGCTAAACTGGCAACAGAATTAGCGCTACAAGGCGCAACAGGGGAACTGGATGAAAGCGCAAAACACATTTTTATGCCGACTCTGGTGCGTCGTCATTCGGTGGCTCAGAAGCAAAATGTGGAGTCGGTCACTAATTCAGCTAATTCCGCCATGTAACCGCTTTCAATCTGTAATTTTATTCACAGTTAATTAACATCTCCCTCTCTATGATGGCAACGTCTTACCAGACTGAAACATTATGTAACGCCACGGTAACGCGAAGGATGTGGTTTCAGCCGCGGAATGAAATGGTTCTTAACATCTTTCAGGAAGCGTTAGCGCACAGGGAAGTCAGCTTTGGATGGCGTTTCAGCGGTATTACGCACGAGTCAGAGCAGACCGCCTCGCCAAATTATTTTACTGATTACTCTCCCGCCGTCTGGCGCGGTAGAGCTAAAAAGACCCTGCAAAAAAACCGGAGATACCATGAATAAGAAGGTTTTCACGCTCACAGCACTGGTTGCCAGCATGATGTTTGGTGTAACTGCGCACGCAGCTGACGCACGTATCGGCGTGACCATTTACAAATACGATGACAACTTTATGTCAATGGTGCGCAAAGACATTGAGAAAGAAGCGCAAACGTTGGGCGGCGTACAGCTACTGATGAACGACTCGCAGAACGATCAATCCAAGCAAAACGATCAAATCGACGTGCTGATGGCGAAAGGGGTAAAAGCGCTGGCGATTAACCTGGTTGACCCGGCGGCAGCGGCGGTTGTGGTGGATAAAGCGCGTAGCAACGATGTGCCAATTGTATTTTTCAACAAAGAGCCCAATGCGAAAGTGTTAGCCGGTTATGACAAAGCCTACTACGTCGGCACCGATTCTAAAGAATCCGGCATTATCCAGGGCAAACTGATTGAGAAGCACTGGAAAGCGACGCCAGCATGGGATTTGAATAAAGATGGTCAGATTCAGTTTGTGCTGCTGAAAGGCGAGCCAGGGCATCCTGATGCGGAAGCACGTACCAAATACGTGATTGAGACGCTAAATAAGGATGGCCTGAAAACGCAGCAGCTCGCAATGGATACGGCGATGTGGGACACCGCGCAGGCGAAAGACAAGATGGACGCCTGGCTGTCTGGCCCGAACGCTAAAAAAATCGAAGTGGTTATCGCTAACAATGACGCAATGGCGATGGGCGCAGTTGAGGCGCTGAAAGCCCATAATATGTCCTCTGTGCCGGTGTTCGGCGTAGATGCGCTGCCAGAAGCGTTAGCGCTGATTAAAACAGGCGCAATGGCGGGAACGGTGCTGAATGATGCGGAAAACCAGGCAAAAGCCACGCTGGATATAGCTAAGAACCTGGCCGACGGCAAGCAGGCGACCGAAGGCACCAACTTCAAAATGGTTGATAAAATCGTCCGTGTACCTTACGTGCCGGTAGATAAAGAAAATCTGTCTCAATTCCAGAAATAAATTTGAATCTGGGCGCGGTGCATACCGCGCCTTTTTCACGTGACCACGTTTTTTAGCCAGGTAAATTATGGCCAGTGATAATACGACCGCGCAGCGTGAATATCTGCTGGAAATGACTGACGTCAGTAAATCATTTCCGGGCGTTAAAGCGTTAGATAATGTGAATTTAAAAGTACGCCCGCATTCCGTTCATGCCTTAATGGGCGAAAATGGTGCCGGAAAATCCACATTATTAAAATGCCTGTTTGGCATTTATAAAAAAGATACGGGGAGTATCTTATTTCAGGGCAAGGAAATAGACTACAAAAGCTCTAAAGAAGCGCTGGAAAATGGCGTTTCGATGGTGCATCAGGAGTTAAACCTGGTGCTGCAGCGCACCGTAATGGACAATATGTGGCTAGGGCGTTATCCACGGAAAGGCTTTTTTGTCGATCAGGACAAAATGTATCGCGATACTAAAGCGATCTTTGACGAGCTGGATATTGATATTGATCCGCGTGACAAAGTCGTTAATCTTTCCGTCTCGCAGATGCAGATGATTGAAATCGCTAAAGCCTTTTCCTATGACGCTAAAATTGTGATTATGGATGAACCCACTTCCTTCTTAACCGAGAAAGAGGTGAATCATCTGTTCACGATTATCCGTAAGCTGAAAGAGCGCGGCTGCGGCATTGTTTATATTTCGCATAAAATGGAAGAGATATTCCAGCTGTGTGACGAGATTACTATTTTACGCGATGGACAATGGATTACTACCCAGCCGCTGGACGGGCTGGATATGGACAAGATCATCGCCATGATGGTGGGACGTTCGTTAAATCAGCGTTTCCCGGATAAAAGCAATGTGCCAGGCGAAACCATTCTTGAGGTGCGTCATTTAACTTCGTTGCGTCAGCCTTCGATTCGCGACATTTCGTTTGATTTGCGTAAAGGGGAGATCCTCGGCATTGCCGGGCTGGTAGGCGCTAAACGTACCGATATTGTCGAGACGCTGTTTGGCATCCGGGAAAAATCGGGCGGCACCATTAAACTGCACGGTAAAGCGATTAATAATCACAGCGCCAATGAAGCCATTAATCATGGTTTTGCGCTGGTGACGGAAGAGCGCCGCTCAACCGGTATTTATGCTTTTTTAGATATTGGTTTTAACTCCCTTATCTCCAATATTAAAAAATATAAAGGCACTATGGGGCTGCTGGATAATAAACGCATGAAAAGCGATACCCAATGGGTTATCGATGCCATGCGGGTGAAAACCCCAGGCCACCATACGCAAATTGGTTCCCTCTCTGGTGGCAACCAACAGAAAGTTATTATTGGTCGCTGGTTATTAACCCAGCCTGAGATTCTGATGCTTGATGAGCCGACGCGCGGTATTGATGTTGGCGCAAAATTCGAAATTTACCAGTTAATTGCTGAACTGGCGAAAAGAGAAAAGGGCATCATTATTATCTCTTCCGAAATGCCCGAGCTATTAGGTATTACCGATCGTATTTTGGTAATGAGTAACGGCATGGTAGCAGGCATTGTTGATACGAAAACGACCACGCAGAACGAAATATTGCGTTTAGCGTCATTACACCTTTAATGAAGCAAGGGCTGTTAACATGAAAGCGACTACAAAAAAGAATGCGCTAACCTGGTTAAAAGAGGGCGGCATTTATGTCGTGCTGCTGGTATTACTTGTACTAGCTCAGACCTGATCTGACAGTTACCGGTTATTTATACAGGTGTCTGTCAGATTAAATCTGGTTCAGATTCTTTTCTGCCCAGACCCGTTTTCCATCAAGTAACGTGGCCATTGGCGTACG